>NZ_JAUBSH010000015.1:0-107391 GCF_036704705.1 Microcoleus sp. K1-B1
GTGGACTAAATTGACTGTAAGCTTTTAAGCCAAAATATTTTGCCTGATTATCTGTAATGTCGAGCGAGCCGATTATTGATTTTATTTTTCGGGGCTTTCCTGTTTTAATTCCTGATACTGCTGAAAAAAAAAGCTACCTATTTCTGGACCAACCTCTGATAACATTTTCTGACGGACTGCTTTTTCTATACTTTCAAAAGTTTTTAACTCGGTTGGCTCTGTATTTCTGTAAAGAATTTTTGCTACCGCTTTTAAGTGGGCTTTTAGTTGTTGTTGGTCTGAGGGTGTCATTTTATTTACCTCATCTTTATTTGACGATTTTACTAGCTTTTTCATTTTAACTCTTTTTTGACACATTCGCAAAAGTGAGATGCACCCGCGGAATCTTGTTTAATATTGTCTTCCAAGTCTTTCAGTCGCCGGGTAAGGTTGGATGGTTCCATTGGAGCAGCCTTTTGCTTTTACAAAAAAGATTTGTAAATAATGTAGCACTTAACGCACGTGTTTGGATCTGCGATCGCACCCATACACTCAGAAACCGTGTTGTTCAACCAGAATAAAGGACTAGAAGCAAGTCTTTTCGTAAAAAACCCGGTTTCCAGTCAGTCCTGTGCGGTTCACACGCGCACCTCCTGACCCAAATCCTCCCGTACTCTTTGCAGTATTTCCCGTTCAAGTCTGATTACTTTTGTTTGCAACTCCCACTTTTCCAAACGATAAAGAACTAAGTCCGTCTCCGTATCGCTAGCACCCAACATCGCATCAACTATTTCTAAACTGTGGGTAGTTGCAAATAGCTGCACATCCAATCGCTGACACCACTGCACAATCCAAGTAAAGGAACTGCAAAGTGAATCAGTATGAATAGCTTTTTCTGTCTCGTCAATTAGTAAAACTCCACCTCGAACTTTGCTCAGCGTTAAAGCAATGAACAACAGACGACGCACACCATCACCAACAGCACTTAACGGCAAAATTCCCAATTGTTTATGATCGATATAAAGACTGGGACGCTTGCCCCTATGCGACAGAATGGCTAAATCAATAATTCCTGAATCTATCCCTTGCAGTAACTTAATCACTTCCGACTTAAAACGCTGAAAAGTTGCTTCTGAGAGCAATTCAAATTGCAATTCTTCGAGTCCATAAGAAAAAGGTGTGACTGTATCAACAGTCAGCACGGCATTTGAACAATGTGTTGATATTGCCTCTAAAATGCTGGTTTTCCCTGAGTTATTCGCACCAATCAATATGTTGATTTGACCCAAGTCCTGCAAGGTTAAATCTCGCAGGCCTCGGAACCGATGAATGGTTAAATTGTCAAGGTGTTTCATAATTATGACTTAGGCATTTCAACTGAGATGCTTCGCTTCTCTCAGCATGACACATAGGCTTTGCCTAAGTCCCGATCGCCCTTATGACTTGGGCGTATAAGTCGATCGCACTTGCAACTCCTTCAACTGCTTCTCATCCACAGCAGACGGCGCATTCGTCAGCAAACAAGCCGCCTGCTGCGTCTTCGGAAACGCAATCACATCGCGAATCGATTCTTCATCAGCCAACAGCCTCACCAACCGATCCAAGCCGTAAGCAATGCCTCCGTGGGGAGGAGTTCCATACTCAAACGCCTCCAACAAAAAGCCAAACTTATTGTAAGCTTCCTCAGTCGATAAGCCGATCGCCTCAAACACCTTTTCCTGAACTTCCCGCTGGTAAATCCGCAGAGAACCACCGCCGATTTCTGTACCGTTTAACACCAAATCGTAAGCTTGAGCTCTCGCAGTTTTCAAATCATTAATATCGTCAGGATGCGGCGCAGTAAACGGGTGGTGCACTGCTTCCAAACGCTTCTCGTCAGCGTTCCATTCAAACATCGGGAAATCTGTCACCCACAGCAGATTCATCTTGTCTTTGTCAATCAATCCCAATTCGTTACCAACGAACAAACGCAATCTATCCAAAGTCTTATTGACAGTTGTCGCATCAGCCGCTGCGAATAACAACAAATGACCTGGTTGCGCGCCCGTGCGATCGAGCAATTGCTGTTTTTGTGCTTCCGTCAAATTATCCTTAATAGCGCCGATCGTATCAATTTCGCCGTTATCCCGCACGCGGATGTAAGCCAATCCTTTCGCACCCGCTTCGCTGGCTTCCTTAAACAAATCGCCAGCGGGTTTAATCCGCACGTTAGAAATCGCATCATTCCCGCCCGGAATCGGCAAAACTTTCACAATTCCGCCTGCAGCAACCGCCCCGGAAAATACCTTAAATCCCGAATCTTTCATCAAATCGGAAACATCGACTAATTCCATACCGAAGCGAGTGTCTGGTTTGTCGCTACCATAGCGATCCATTGCTTCCGCGTAAGTCAAGCGCGGAAAAGGACGAGGTAATTCTACGCCTTTGACACTTTGGAAAATCTGGCAGACTAAACCTTCGTTTAGTTCGAGAATTTCTTCTAAAGACATGAAACTCATTTCCATGTCTAATTGTGTGAATTCCGGCTGTCTTTCGGCGCGCAAATCTTCATCGCGGAAACAGCGGGCAAGTTGATAATATCTGTCCAAACCCGAAACCATTAACAATTGTTTGAACAACTGTGGCGACTGCGGCAAAGCGTACCATTCGCCCAAATTGACGCGACTGGGCACTAAATAATCTCTCGCACCTTCAGGAGTCGATCGCGTTAAAATCGGTGTTTCAACTTCAATAAAACCTCCCACATCTTCCAAGTGGCGGCGCATCGCTTTGACTACTTGGTGGCGAAGCTGCAAATTGCGACTCATGCGAGCGCGCCGCAAGTCCAAATAGCGATATTTCAGGCGCAAATCTTCCCGCACGCTTTCAGTCTCCGCCGTCGCCACCTGAAACGGTAACTGTTTGCGAACCGCATTCAACAACTCAATTTCGTCAGCATAAATTTCTACTTCACCCGTAGGCAATTTCGGGTTGAGGGACTCTTCGGGGCGGCTGGTGACTCGCCCAGTAATTTTAATCACGTATTCGCTGCGTAAAGCCTCAGCCCCGTGATAGGAATCGGGGGTGCGTTCAGGATCGCTGACAATCTGCACAATACCCGATCGATCGCGCACATCCAGAAAAATCACCCCGCCATGATCGCGGCGGCGATCCACCCAGCCGTAAAGGGTGACAGTCTCTCCAATGTGTTCGCTTCGCAGTTCGCCGCAGTAGTAACTTCTCATAATTAGGGGTAGTGGACTAAAAATAAAGCTTTTTAATTATGCAGTATGCCTGAAACTTCTGCTGAATGCAAATGCACGGATGATTTTTAAGCAGAGGCGCATCTCAATTTTATAGTCAATGCTGATGAAATTATTGTGGGGAGTAGGGGTTGGGCGTCCCGCCCGCCCCACAAATACAATGTTCTAGGAATCCCCGCGATCGCTGTGAGACTTGTCAAAAAACGCCGTCAGCGCGTTCCATGCAGACTTAGCCGCATCCGTCAAGCGAGTGCCGATCGACTCAATTTGCTTCACAATAACGTGCCAATTCTTTTCAGCTTCCGTGTGAATGTGGTCAACAGCTTGTTCGATGCGATCGCGTTCGATCAATTTATTTTGTTCCACCGCTTCTCGCGCTTGTCGCACTGCTTTCAAATAAGCTTCGCGACTGACTTCGCCGGCATCTTGCACCTGCGCTTGCGCCCGCGTTTTAATCGCATCTACCACCAGCCAATTTTTCTCAGTTTCTTTTTTAATCAGCTTGACTGCTTCTGTGAATCTCTCGTGGGCGAGATCCTTATTTTCTTCGATCGCGCCCGATGCCTTATTCACAGCTTTTAAATAAGCTTCGCGGGTGAGTTCGCCCGCTGCTTGCACTTCGGCGGTGGCGCGTTTTTTAATTGCTTCAAACAGCGCGGCAGTTTCTGCGATCGCCTCATCAGTCGCGTCGGGCATCTCTTTTTTGACGAGCTCCGTCGTTTCGATAGTTGCCTCTAAAACGGGTTCCTCGGTTACTTTTGGATCTGTCATCTCAATCTTCTCCTGTGGTAGTAAACATTTTCAAAAAATCTCACAGTCCCTGGATGCAGACTTTGTAGGTGTAGCGCCAGAACGAATTGTGGTCTTTTATACAGACTTTGTACGTGTAGCGCCAGAAGGAATTCTGGCATTTAATAAGAACTAGGCAATTCTTATTCCAGCTTTATCAACTTTTGTATCCGCGCTTACCTAGTTGGAATGACCTCAGTTCTATTACATTATATCTACCAAAGTTGCTCTCGTGTGTAGGATACCGCCAACTTGCAGGTACGGTTTAGCGCACTTAAATTTATGATAAGTCTCTATACCTAAAAAACACACACCAATCAACTTGGTTTCTCAACACAATAAAACGGGCAAATTTAATAGTTTCAATTTTCCAACTGCAAATCTTCGCTCTCGTCCCTATATAACAAGTGGTGACATCTTTGAGCGTGCAGTAAAGATTGAGGAAATTCGTACTGAGATAAGAGGATATCTTCGAGCGCAACTTTCATTTGATTGGCGCAGATATGTGGCGGCACTTTGCCCATTCCCGTACCCATGCCGGGAATAGCGATAGTTTCAATTATATGTTTGACTGGAGTTCCATCTGCCACTGAGCCAAATTTTACGAGAGTCAAAATAGCGCGGGTTGCTAGATAAACATTTACTGTTTCTCTTAAAACTGTGGGAACGCGCATAACGGGTGCAGCTATTAAATACGGAATTTCAGCATGATCCGTGTCTACAATTTCTGCCCTTCCTACTAAGAGTTCGCCGTGATGTCGAGCCTGAATTAGTTTTTGCAAGCGTTCAAGAACCTGCCCTCCAAAATATTCCAAAATTTCTAAATGTAAGCCGTCGTCCATGAAACCAAAACTATTTCCCGGACTCACAATAGCATCACATTTGACATCAAATATTGAACCGCGGTGAATCTTTACATTTTCTATATTGCCGCAAGTGCTTTCCCAGGCTCTAACTAAATCATCGTCTAAGGCAGCCAGCACAATTTGCATACATACTCTCTCTTAATTTTAATGGCGAACAGCCAGAGCGATCGCCAATTTAATCCTACAATACTTTACATAAGTCCGCTAAATTTTAAATTCATCTCAATTTCAACTAGCAAATGTTCAATAGCTACGACATTTTTTTATCGCACACACCCTTAACCTAATACAGAGAGAGCTTTTAACAGGGTTGGCACCCTCTCAGGTTTAGGTGTGATGAGCTATACTGCATCGTGTTTTCTGGCCCAGGGGCTAAAGTCTGCAAGCTGTTTCCCTATCTTGTTTTCAGTTTACTCTTTCTCGGTTGAACTCACGTTTAATAAATAATGCTTAGGGCGCTTCGATATCGCTGTTCTCAAAAGAACGGTTGAGGATTTAAACAGCGTTTGATACGTTTATGCTCGTACATGAGTTTGTCAGCTTTTGCCAGCAATTGTTCTAATAAAACTTCATGGTTTAAATCGCCAAACTCCACACCAAGACTTATTGATATATAAGCTCGCTCGGACTGTTGATTAAAGCGATCTATATTTTCTTGCAGCCGAGCATGGAAATTAGTAGATGAATTCCCAGAAAAGTTAGGAATAAATAAAGCAAATTCATCTCCGCCGAGTCGAGCCACAATATCCGCTTCACGAAAGGTTTGCTTCAATATTTGAGCTGCGTCAACGATTACTCTGTCTCCCATTTCGTGTCCTAAAGTGTCGTTAATCTTTTTCAGACCATCTAAGTCAGCGAACAAAATAAAATAGGATGTTTGCGTGCGTCGAGCAATTTTTAATTGTTGATCTGCTAGTAAAAAAAAGCCTCGTCGGTTATATAATCCAGTTAATTCATCGGTCACGGATAGCTGCCTTACTTCTGCTTCTGCCCTCAGACGTTCCTGGATTTCGTGTTCTAAACGTTGATTTTGTTCGAGCAGTTGTTGGCGTTGCTGTTGGATGAGTAATTGATTTTTTACTCTCATCAGCACTTCCTGCTCTTGAAAGGGTTTGGTAATATAATCTACACCACCCAGTTCAAAGGCTCGTACCTTGTTTTCCAGTCGTTCGAGCGCACTGATAAAAATAACTGGTATCTGAGCACTCGCTTCCGATGCTTTTAACTTTTGGCAGACTTCGTACCCATTCATCTCCGGCATATTGATGTCAAGTAAAATTAGACTCGGTGGGTCGCGATGAACACCTTGGAGTGCCATTCTGCCGTTGAGGGCTTTACGGACAATATAGCCCTGTGACTCTAGAATTTTGGCTAACAAGCGCAGATTGTCTGGGGTATCATCCACGATGAGAATATTCGTTTGGGCCACAAGTTTGAATAAAGCTGTCATGGTCTTATTCCTAAATCTGGGTGAGAGTTGCGATCGCTTCAAGCTGAAAGTTATCGACCAGAGATGTCATCGCCGCGATGAAATCTTGTTTCTCCTTGGGAATTTGAGCGATCAGTTCATAAAGCTTATTATCACTAAGATCGAGTGCTGCTTCATGAACTTCTGCAATCCACTTGGTGGGCATGGTTTTCAAGTCGGGAGTCAATATCTTTGGGGGCGAAGCTGATGAGTCTGGCTGAACTTTTTCGGCGTAGCAGTAGCGGACGCCCAAGTGATGAGCTATTTTGTCGAAAAGTGTGTCTTCAGTAAACGGCTTGGCAATGTAGTCATCGCAACCGACTTGCAGGCTGGCGATACGATCGTCTTCAAAAGCATAGGCAGTGAGGGCAATTATGCGTGTAATTTGTCTTTTGTCCTGTGACATTTGCCCTGAGTTATCTGCTGATGACTCATGACTCATGACTAATGACTGTTGTGCTCGAATCTGTCTCGTCGCTTCATAACCATCCATGACAGGCATTTGAATGTCCATCAAAATCAGGTCAGGGTGCCATGTTTGCCAACGATCGATCGCCTCTACCCCATTTTCCACCGCACACACATCAAACCCAACTGACCCCAGCAGCGTCACCAGCAGTTGCCGATTTTCTGGAACGTCTTCTACTACTAGAATTCGGTAGATACGTTGCCCAGGTTCGATCCCGATAATCCGATCGCTAATTTTATGTTCATCTAAATCAACGGACTCTGGTAGTTCCAAAACGACTTGGCAGGTAAAAGTCGAGCCTCGATTCAGGGTGCTTCGCACGGTGATATCCCCTCCCATCAGACGCGCAAACTCACGACTGATAGACAGTCCTAAACCTGTTCCTCGATCGTTGCGACCGCTATTGGTTTGCATGAAAGCGTCAAAAATTGATTCTAAATCTGAGGGAGAAATGCCAGGCCCGGTATCCTCAACTTCGAGACACAAGGTAATAGTTGGTTTAATATCGGGTGGATTAGTGGCGCGATCGCAATTTGTACCAGATGGCATATCATCTGATGAAAAAGCTCGTCCACGTAGGGCTATGCTTCCTGTTGTTGTAAATTTGAGCGCGTTCCCCAGCAGATTAATCAAGATTTGGCGAAGTTTTGCTTCATCGCCACAGACATAACGGGGGACAGTAGCATCCCACTCGCTGCTAAGATGTAACCCTTTCTCAGGCGCTTTGATGGTGAACATCTCGTTAATAGAACCTAGCAGTCGATGCAGATTAAAACACCTTTTACTCAGTACCAATTGCCCTGCTTCAATTCTAGACATTTGCAAAACATCGTCGATCAATGTCAGCAGGTGTTCTCCACTACGGGTAATGATCCCTAAATGCTCTTGAAATTCTTCTGGGATATAGGGGTTGCGGTTCATAAGCTGGGTAAATCCCAGAATCGCGTTGAGTGGCGTTCTGAGCTCGTGGCTCATGTTGGCAAGGAACTGGCTTTTGGCACGGTTGGCTATTGCTGCCCTTTCTGCTGCGTGTTCTAAGGCAGCTTGCGAAAATTCTAACACCGCCAGCATGAGGATATGTCTCATTTCGGCGGCAGCTTCTAACTCTGCAATCTGCCACGGATAAGACATCTCCCGCACTGTCTCTTGCCACAGTTTAAAGGATTGGCGGGGACACAGGTGCATTTTTCCAATTTCGTCGATCGACACAGCATCCTGTGGATTACCTGCCCAGTTTATGGTTTGAATTTGTTCGGGTCGGAACCAAAGGATATGGTATGACTTTTGTTTGGCGTAGGATAGGAAGATTGAGATTGCTAAAACACCGCTAGCTTGCTCTTTGAATTGCTTCGCTTGGGGATACAACTGAGACAAAGAAGCTGTTGCAAACACTCGTTCTTTATTCTGTTCCAGCAACCACTGCACGAGTTCGTCTACCTCAGATTCCGATGGTGTTTGACCCACCAATGTTAGACGACCATCGAGCAGAATTGCAGCTCCCTGAGCATGAACTAAATCTAGCAATTGAGAAGCATTTTCGCTCAATACCTGTTCGATAAAATTAGAATCTCGCAGGAATGCCTGCTGAAGTTTATCCTGAATAGTTTTCGCCTGCGATCGGTAAACGTTCAATTCTCGATCTTGCTGATGTACCAGTTCGATCGAGGCAAATTGTCCTAAAAATTCACAGGTTTTGCGAGTTTCGTAATCTACCAATCGCGGGCTGTAATGGTGACAGGCAATTAATCCCCAGAGGCGCCGATCGTCAATTAACGAAATTGTCAGTGTCCCAGCAACTCCCATATTCTGCAAATATTCAATGTGGTAGGGAGATACTCCCCTTAACACGCAAGCACTTAGATCCTGGGGTGTATCGGTTAGGGGATGGTTGGTGGGAATTAGGCGGGCCGGGGTGTAATTGATATCAGGAATTTGGCGCACCCAGTTGCGGTAAAACAATTTGCGGGCGGGTACGGGAATATCGATCGCCGGGTAATGCAATCCCAGGTAGCTTTCTAGATAGCTTTCTTTCTCTTCGGCAATTACCACCCCATGATCGTCGGCTTCAAAGCGATAGACCATCACGCGATCGAACCCGGTCATGGCTTTGACTTCACGAGCAATGGTTTGAGCTAAATCAGAAAGACCGATCGCACTGCGAAAGTTGAGGATAACTGTTTGCAGACGGTGATAGAAATCGATTGAATGATTATTTTCAATAGGGAATTGGGGTTCTAGCTCCAGAACCCACCCATCTGATATCTGATGCAGTGTACTTCTAAATGTTTGGGTTTTGCCGTCTTTTAGAGATACTTTTATCTCCAAATAATTAGGAGAGTTTTGTGTTTCTTGAGTTATCTTGCTAACAATTTTTTCTGCTTGAACCTCGCCAAATAACCGTTGCAATGGCTTGCCTAGCAATTCTTCTGCCGAAATGCCAAAAAACTCTTTTACATTTTCACTTATCTGTATAATATTTAGATTAGTTCCTTGCAGCAATAAAACGATTCCGTGCGGCTGAATATGACCTGGAGCATACACAGATTCCTCGGTACATTCCTCTAAACTTGTTAAATCAAAAGTAGTGATTTGGGAGATTTTGGTAACTTTATGAGGCATTTTAGGTCAGTAATTATCAATAAAAATTAAGGATGTTTTTTTAAGAAATACCAAAAATTAGATGGTCTTATTGTTCACTGTTCCTAATTCCCTAGTCCTCATCAAACGTTTAAATGCACAACGGCTTATAAATCCAATGGAGGAATTTCACTTGGGAAATTACCTTGAATTAGATTAAGAATTTTTTCAAATTGATACTGGTTGGCGAGTTCCGTCAGATGAGTACCTAATTGAGCGAGTTCTGAGGAAAGTTGAGCTACCAGTTCAACGATCGCAACATCATCCCCACATAAAGCAGCATCTTCCAACTGAACCACCCATACTTTTGGTAATGTCGCCAGAATCGTTGGATCGAGGGAATCAGAAACGGAAGACGCAACAGAACAGAGGTAAGAAGGAAAACAATCTGTTCCCCGTTCCCCTTTTTCTGTTTCCTCTTCCTCATATACATACTCTAAACCTAGGTATTCCGCCATCTTAAGAAATAGGGTCTGTTCCCGGAAGGGCTTGCTGATGTAGTCGTTGCAACCAGCAGCTAAGGCGAGGGCGCGATCGCTCTGGGAAGCTTGGGCCGTAAGTGCAATAATGATACTGTTCTGTCCGTCTTCCATTGCCCGAATTTGCTTCGTAGCCTCGTATCCATCTAAAACGGGCATCCGAATGTCCATCCAGGTTAGGTCGGGTTGCCATTGTTGCCAAATCTGCACAGCTTGCTGTCCGTTGGTAGCTTCTTTTACCTCTAATCCTAATTGTGTCAGTAATCTGACCATTAGCAAGCGATTTTCTACTTGATCATCAACCACCAAAATGCGATGATCCCGTTCACTGGGAGCCAGCCCAATCACGAGGCGATTATTCTCTTCGGGTGTAACATTAACTCCACTGATGGGGCTGACGGGAAGGGTAAATGTGAAGGTACTCCCCTCTCCCAGAGTGCTGCTGACAGAAATTTTTCCGCCCATGAGTTCCAACAATTTGCGACTAATGGTGAGACCTAGGCCAGTACCAGCGATCGATCGCTTCCCAGCTTGGGCTTGCACAAACGCATCGAAGATGGTATCGAGTTCGACTGATGCAATCCCTACACCTGTGTCAGCTACTACAAACTGGAGAATTGGCCGAGTTGTGGTTAATGCCCCTGTACCAGAAGCCTGAATGCTGACTTGCAAAGTAATGCTTCCCCGATCGGTAAATTTGATGGCATTACTCACCAAATTGAGCAAAACCTGACGCAGTTTTTGAGCATCGACCAGCATAAATTGGGGAACTTCTGGCGCAATCTCAAAACAAAGGTCAAGTCCTTTAGAACTTGCTCGTTCCGCCAACATATTTCGGAGGGAATGCAGCAGCGCAATTAAGTCCAATCCGCTTTGTTCAACTGTGCAGTGTCCCGATTCAATTTTCGAGAGATCCAGCACATCGTTAATCAAACTCAAGAGGTGATCCCCACTCCGTCGAATTGTTTGCAGGTCTTGTTGTTGGTTGGGAGTTAGGGAGGGGTCATGGGTCATTACCTGAGCAAATCCTAGAATTACGTTGAGAGGAGTGCGTAATTCGTGGCTCATATTGGCTAGGAAGGTACTTTTTGCCAAATTCGCTGCTTCTGCTGCTTCCATTGCCTGCTGCAGTGCCAGTTCTTTTTGTTTGCGATCGCTGATGTCTTTGTGCGTTCCAATCATCCGTAAAGGCTTACCATGTTCATCGTAGGCAACGACTTTCCCGTAGTTAGCGATCCACTTCCACTCACCTGACTTGCAACGCACACGATAGTCAAAGGCATACTTAACTGAGCTATCTTGCAAGTGACTATTGAGAAACTCAAAAACCCAGAATTTATCATCAGGGTGAATCATCTGTTCCCAGACCTTCAAATCCATCACCAATTCACCCGGCTTGTAGCCCAGCATCTCCTGGTAGTAGGAATTCAGGTAAACTTTTCCAGTTTCAATTTTCCAATCCCATAGTCCATCTCCAGAGGCTTCTAGTGCCAGTTTTAAGCGTTCCTCACTCATTTGTAAGGCGGTTTCAGCTTGATGTTGTCGTGTCACATCGATCGCCACACCACCTACTAGCATTTGCCCAGGTAAGTCGGGGATGAGAAATTTGTAAACCAGAAACTCACCCAGGGTGCCATCTCGACGGGGCGCCATCTCAATCGTTTCAATTAGCTCGTTGGTTTGAACAACCGTTTGGATATTGTCTAGATATTGTTGCGCGTGGGCGGCGGGGTAAAGTTCAAAAATGGATTTTCCAATCACATCGTCAGTGGGTAACTCGAAGGTATTGAGATAAGTCTGGCTGGCATAGAGCATTACACCATTTTCATCGGTAATCCAGGCAGGGGCAGGGCTGTGATTCATGAAGGCTTGGAAGCGAGTTTCACTCTCTCGGAGTGCCTGTTCGGTTTGTTGGCGTTCCGCTTCGTTGCGTTTGCGATCGCTAATATCCCGGCAGATACAGAAGTTCATTATCTCATCTTGTAATTCCACCCGGTTCCAGCTAATTTCCACGTCATATACAGAACCATCCTTGCGGCGATGTCGCGTTTCAAACAGCGGAATAACCTTCTCTCTCTGGAGCATAAGTTGTAGTTCTTCCTTCGTCCATTCAGCATCCCAATCAAACACACTCAGATTCAGGGTTTCTTCTAGGGTGTAGCCCAGCATTTGAGCAAAACTGGAACTAGCTTCGACAACTTTTCCGACCCTATCCATGACAACAACACCATCCAGTGAAGTGTTGAAGAAGGCTTTACTCCGCAGGAGTTCCTGTTCTAGTGCAAGTTCGGCTTTTTTGCGATCGCTAATATCTTTCATGAAGCAGTAATGCCCCATAAATTGGTGCTGTTCGTCGTAAGTTGAAATCATCACCAATTGCTTATAAAAAACCGAACCGTCTTTACGAACCCCTCTGGTTTCAACTTCAACTCTGCCCTCTTGCACCATCAGCCCATAGGCTGCAATCAGTTTTTTCAACTCATCGGGATATACGGTTTTTTCCCAGGACATCCCGATCATTTCTTCTGGCTGATAGCCTGTCACGTCAGAATATGCTTTATTGACATAGAGGTAACGTCCTTGAGTGTCTATTTTGGAAATGCCGGACACCGCATTTTTCATCACCTCACTCAGTTCTCTAAGCTCTGCTTCTGCGTGTTTGCGATCGGTGATATCTTCTGAAAAACAAAGTAGGTACTGGGGCTGATGCTGCTGGTCGTAAATGGGAATCTTCACTGTATGCAGCCAAAGTTTTCCCAGACTATGACTGTCAATGACTTCTTCGAGAATATCTTCACTCTTACCTTTCTCAAAGGCTTCTCTATCCTTTTGGTCAAAAAAGATAGCCTGTTCTGTTGGAAAAAAATCATAGCCACTTTTGCCGATCGCTTGTTCGGCTGAGATGCCAAATAACCGTTCGCTGGTTTTATTCCAAAACTGAAATACGCCAAATCGTTTAGGATCGGCGTCCTTAACAAAAACCGCCACCGGTAAATTATCCAGCAGTGCTTGTAAGAAATTGCGAGTGTTTTGGATGTCCTGCTCTACTTTTTTGCTTTTACTAACATCAATAAACGTAACTACAACTTGTGTAATTTGACCGTTTTGATCGAACTCCGGGTAGGCATTAACTAAGACCCAAACACAACTATCAATTTCTTTTTTAATTCCTAAAACATAATTTTTGAGGGAACTTCTACTGGATAAAACCTGATTTACCGGATATTCCTCTAGGGGCATAACGCTGCCATCTTCCCGCACAAAATGCCATGCCGGAGATATCGCAGTTTTTCCCAGCATTTGATCCATTGAAAGCCCTAGTAATTCACAGGCCGTTTCATTAGATAATTGGATGCTGGTATCTGTAGCATGAATCAGAAAACCTGCATTTAAGTTATCGATCAATTGCCGATATCTGGCTTCGCTGACCTGTAAAGCAACTTCAGCTTGCTTGCGCTCGGTAATGTCGGTGTGAGAGCCAGCCATCCGAATTACGTTACCTGCATCGTCCCACAGCGCCTGACCGCGATCCAAAATCCATTTGTAGGAACCATCTTTGCAGCGAATGCGATGTTCTGTGATGTAAAAAGGAGTTTTCTTGGCAAAATGGTCTTGAACGGCTTGCATCACCCATCCCAAATCATCGGGATGTACCAGATTAGCCCATTCGTCTACAATGTTTTGGATTTCATGGTCTTCATAGCCCAGCATTTCCTTCCAGCGACTAGACAAGAAGACCTCGTTGGTTTGAACATTCCAATCCCAAATGCCGTCATTATTCCCGCGTACAGACAGTTCCCAGCGTTCTTCACTTTCACGTAGTGCTGCTTCTGCTTGTTTGCTGTCAGCAATATTCCGGGCAATCTTTGAGGCTCCAATTATATTCCCTGCTTGGTCTTTAATGGGGGAGACACTCATCGAGACATCGATTAATGTTCCATCTTTCCTCAGCCTCTTTGTATCGTAGTGTTTGATACGTTCTCCTCGCTGGATTTTGGTGAGAATTTCGTTTTCCTCATCTTGATAGTCTGCAGGAATCAGTTTTCTCCCTGATTGCCCTACTATTTCGGCCGCTGTATAGCCAAAAATTGTTTCGGCTCCTACATTCCAACTTGTAACTACACCCTCTAAATCTTTACTGAGAATGGCATCTTCCGAAGATTCAACGATCGCAGCTAGTTGAGCGATCGTAAGTTCTGCCTGTTGTCGCTGGTGAATTTCCCATTGCAACTGGTGATTGGCTTTTTTGAATTTATCGACTTTGCCATAACTAACTTGTGCGAGATACACGACCCACATCAACAGCCAAACTAAAACTAAGCCACCAATTAATACAACTCTAGGCCAATAAAACTTGACACTTTGTACTAAATCTAAAGTTGGATAAACATCTATTCTCCAGTCTACACGATAGGCTTTAACTACAACTGTTTTATGCTCGGAATTTTGAGACAAAGATTCTTGACCGTAGAGCCACCTTGTGCCATCATAGATAGCCACATTGTACCCTGGTGACACTTTTACAATACTTTCAAATAGAGTTTTAAACTGAAAAAATCCGACAATAAACCCATCAAACCGTTCACCTACAAACAAAGGAAAACTTGCTAAAAATCCTTGACCCCCTTGAACAAGTGAAATATTGTGACTTAAGATAGGTTGACGCAAATCACGAGCTACTTGCAAAGTAATTTTCCGACGCAGTTCCCCATTCAAATCTAGGTTTTGCGCTGCCTCATTCCCTGCCAGTGGAGCAACCCATCGCACTTTAAATGATGGATCGACTAATGCGATCGCCTGATAACCGTAGAAATCCTTTACATAAGCCTCTGCATCGGCTTCCCAAAGAGCCTTTGGTGTACCGCCATTGGCTTGCCAGCGATTCGCCATTTGTCGAAGTGTCAACACCCGAATTGATAATCCTTCGCTAAGTTGTGACTGAATCGCATTGGCTTCCTGCTGAATTAACTGCTCGAGGTGAATTTGTCCGTTGATGGTTAGCTGTTGCCACGTAAATAAAACAGCAAGAGAAGCTACCACACCAAGCAAAAGAGGTAGCAATCGTTTAAGTGGTGTTTGGTCTAAACTTATAATTACTTTGCGTCGAGAGATTACCATAAATTAAGCGATAGATGAATAGAGCTGTCTTCAATATTTTGGGCTATACTTGGGTAATTTAATGATGCAAGAAAACTAAGTGTTGAGCCTGATAACCAGTTAGCGATAAGGCAATCTCTAAACTTTATACTCCCTAAGTTTAGCTGTTAAAATCCATCGGTAAAGAAGGTTGTTTCTTAACCCCTAGCCCTTTAACTAGATTTATAGAGGGCGATGAGCCATATCTGTGCAGATTGTAAATAGGTATTGTTTGCCAACATTGGCGACAAAACCAGTAGATTTGATGCTCGCGAACGTGACGCAGCATTTGATTCGAGCAGCAGGGGCAGTGTGTCATAAAGACCTCTTTTTTAACTAAAGGATATTTCACTCTTGTTGCAAAGTGCTGTAAGCTCGCTTGAAGCAACCATAACAAGACCCTAGAGAAAAAAAATAAAGATTTGGTAAAGAATATAAAACGGTTAAGGAAAAGATACAAGTTTAAACATTCCGTAATAAAATTAAGAGCGAAGAGAATTTTTATCCCACAATACGCACCTTGTAATGTCCCATCTGGTTTGTTATAATTCTACACTATTCAGATGCAGCTTTTGATACCCATGCCTACATAAAATAATTTTCCTGCTCCCTGTTCCTTGATTTGATCTGAGAGTCTAAATCCCAGCCCTAAACATGGGCAGTTTGAACAGGAACCATAGGTGGAGCGAGGGGATTCACTATGAATGCTGGCAGATGATATTGACAGTTTTAATTAATTGTTGACTATAGCAAGATAATAAGTTATCAAACCAATTATTGCCGAAAACTTCTTTGTGTGTATAACCCGTGAGGCGGCAGAAAAAAGGATTTACGTAGCCCCGAAACTTAATTCTAGAGGTTGCTGGTTGCAGTTAGCCGATCGCACCACCCAAAACACCCCAACAGCCCAAAATACAAGCACCGCAATATATTGACAATATTGTTTTTTTGCGTATTATATTAAAAACCCGTAAAATCTCTATTCGGATGCCGAACTAATGAACTCCTCACTAACCAAGAAAAACCTCAAACTCGCAGCATTTACAGCCATAGTTTCGATATTATTTCCCGCAGCTTTACCTACAGTTGCCTCAGCCCAGACAGCACTGGAAGAAATTCGGCAAACTGGCATTCTCAAAGTTGGTATCAGAAAAGATGCCCCTCCCTTCGGCTACTTAGAAGGTGAAAAATGGCAAGGAGTTTGCATGGAAGGCTTAGAACTTTTTCGAGCTGACTTAGAAAAAAAATTAAATCGATCCATCCGCTTAGAAAAACTAGAAACAGATCTCAACGAATCAGCGGAAAAAGGCCGCTTCCGCAGCGTAACTAGCAAGCGCACTCACCTAGAATGCGGGCCTAATACAATTCTAAAAAATCCCCCCAGCGGGATTGCATATTCACTGCCTTTTTTATACAGCGGCACTTATCTGTTAGTCAGGCCAGAAAACAGACTGAGAGTCAACCCTTCAGGATTCCTGCAAGACGTGACCATTGGCGTGCTAAGCGGTTCTGTTACCCAACAATTCATTGCAGGCCGATATCAACTAGCCAACCAGCGAATGTATGAAGGTATCGCGGGCAGACAGTCTGGTGTAAAAGATGCGGTATCAGGAACAATTGATGCCTTCGCTAGCGACGGGATGCTGTTAGTAGGAGAAGCGCTGAGACAGGGTTTAACTCCAAGCCAATATTCTGTGATACCGGAGCAGCCTTTAACCTGCATTTCTTACGGCATGATATTGCCAGCAAGTGACACTGAATGGAAAGAAACAGTCAATAATTATATTCGCAATCAAAGTTCGACGAACCTGTTGGAAAAAGTGCTGGGGCGCAATTCTCCTTTCCTACCGATGAGTGTCGCCGATCAAGATAAATGTATTTGAACCCAAATCGGGCAAGATGCTGGGCGCGCACCAGAAGAATAGGGGTCAATCGATTTTAGATTTTAGATTTTAGATTTTAGATTTTAGAATTGACCCCACGGATCAATGCGGGGGCTCTTCTGATTTTCGATTTGCGATTTTGGATTGATTCCACGGATAAATCACGTGGCGGGTACCACCTTTGAAATTCGTGGTCAGGTGTGGATTTTGTCAGGGCAAGTCCGATCGCTGCAACCAGTGGCGTCAATAGGCTCTAAACTGGATTCAGGAAGGCGCGCAGCACAGGTTTAGGAGGGTCATCAGTGACAGAAAAAAATTATCAATCGTCTTCTCTACCCACCTACGCGCGAAAAGAACTGCGGGAATTAGTTCGATCGCAGTTAAGGGCCCTGTTGGAAGAAGGAGACTTTAAAGGAGCAAAAGCGATTTTGCACCCGGTGCAGGAAGCAGACATAGCTGAAGCTATCGAAGGCCTGCCAGAAACCATGCAAGTAATAGCTTTCCGCTTGCTTTCCAAAGACGAAGCAATCGCAGTCTACGAATATCTCGACTCCAGCGTTCAGCAGTCCCTCTGCGAAAAATTCAAACGCCAAGAAGTCATTGACATTGTAGACAAAATGTCCCCGGACGATCGAGCTAAACTCTTTGACGAACTGCCGGCAATATTAGTCCGTCGCCTGTTGGGGGAATTGAGCCCAACGGAACGAGAAGCAACGGCTCAACTTTTGGGCTACGAAGCCAGTACCGCCGGTCGGATCATGACCCCGGAATACATTTCTCTGAAAGAAAGCTTTACCGTCGCCCAAGCTTTAGACCGCATTCGCTCTTTGGCTAGAACTACCGAAACAATTTATTCTCTTTACGTCACCGACGCCGGACGCAGTTTGACCGGTATTTTATCCCTGCGGGATTTAGTCACTTCCCCCCTGGACAAAACTGTCGGCGAAATTATGACCCGCGACGTAGTTTCTGTTCAAACAGGAACGGATCAAGAAGAAGTAGCTAGGCTGATCCAGCGTTACGATTTTTTAGCTGTGCCCGTTGTAGACCGCGAACAGCGTCTGGTAGGCATCATTACAGTTGACGACGCGATCGACATTTTAGAACAAGAAGCAGCCAAAGATATTTATACCTTGGGCGGCGTCCAGTCCGGCGGCGACAATTATTTTCAGACCGATTTAATCACTGTTGCCCGGAAAAGAGTCGTGTGGCTGTTTGTTCTGCTTTTAACTAATACTGTCACCGGCGCAATTATTAGAGCTCAAGAAGATATTTTGAACCAAGTAGTCGCCTTAGCAGCCTTTATTCCCCTGCTGACTGGCACTGGAGGCAATGTCGGAGCTCAGTCCTCAACGGTTGTAATTCGCGGCTTGAACACTGACGAAATTACAGCAATGGGCCCGTTTCAAGTAATTATTCGGGAGGGGATGGCGGGAGCGCTGCTAGGAGCTATATTGGGGACTGTAGCGACGGGCTGGGCTTACACTCTGCAAGGGAGTTTAGAAGTGGCACTCGCGGTGGGAGTGAGTTTGTTTGCGATCGCAATTTTAGCTTCTATTGCCGGTTCAGCTCTGCCGTTTCTATTTCGTTCTTTGGGTTTAGACCCCGCTTTAATGTCTGCTCCCTTTATTACTACCGCAGTTGATGTCCTCGGAGTGTTGATTTATTTCACTTTAGCTCGACAAATTTTGCAGCTTTAATATATTTAATTACATGGCTGTGAATAAAAAACTTAATCTGTTTTTCACCACTGCTAAATTCGGGGTTAATGTGCAATTCCCTACCGGATATCTGCACTCGCGCGTACTTTATTTTTATCCGCATACTTGCACCCCTTGAAAAAAAGAATGCAACTATAGGCCCGTGCTCGAAACTCCGAGCTTCCTGAGTCATTCCACATCTAAAATCTAAAATCTAAAATCTAAAATGGTATTAGCCTATGTCATCATCCAATTCACCAACTAAAATCCAAAATCCCACGTCCAGCAATTTGTTAGAAACTGCTGAATTGGTTTTTCTTGCTGCCTCTGCTGTGGGATTGGCTGCTAGTTTGGTTTGGGAACAGAGCGTTTATGCTCAAGTACCTGTAGTGATTGCGTTGGTGTTGAATTTTGTGAACCGACAGAAGCTGCACAAGCAAGTTAAAGCAAGTACGGCGGCCACGTTCGATCGCGTAAATCAACAAGCAGCTACTACCGATCGCGCGATCGAGGAATTGCAACTTGCTGTAAATGCTTTAGACGAAGCTGTTGCTCAAACATCTCGCGAAAATCTCAATGTTGGGCCTGGAGAAAACGTACACTCTCTAATTTCAGCAATTGAGAACCTGCGCCAGCGACTAATAATTTTAGAAAAAACTATTAAAATGATTCAAAGCGAGATCGAACTCACCAGCCGCCAATTCAAACAGCGACCGGAGTTGCAACAAGTCGAAACTTTGACAACAATAATTCTGGACTTGCAGCAGTTTATCAATGAACTGCCACAGTGGGGCAGTTTGCAGCAGCGGCAGCTAACAGAACTTCAGCAAAAAGTAAACGATGCTTTGGCTCAGCTATCAGAAGAAATTGCTGTGATTCCCAACCGCGTGCAAGAGGCGCTAGCTAGTCGCGGTGGGGAAATTAACCCACAGCTTGGTTCTGGTTTGAATGCCGAGCAAAAGAATGGTTATCGACCTAAAACCCAGAATGAGAAAATTCGTCAGAAATATCCCAGAGCTTATGTCAAGTGGAGTCAGGATGAAGACGAAAATTTGAAGCAAGAATATGCTAGCGGTCAACAAATTGACGAATTAGCTCAGAGATTTCAGCGACAGCCTAGTGCCATTCGTTCGCGATTACAAAAATTAGGAATAATCGAATAATGGTAATTGGTAATTGGTAATTTGTAATCACAGAAAACAGACAACAGTCAACAGTCAACTGATATCAAATCCGTTAGCATCAGAATAGTAAATTCGAGTTCACTGTTCACTGTTCACTGTTCACTGTCAACAGTCAACAGTCAACATCATTCCGGTGTAACCAGAAATGATATGACAAATAACAAAGCGATCGCCCTTTTTTTTCAAAAGAGCGATCGCTTTGTTTCTGTATTCAGTACCGGCTGCCAACAGCGGGCCACTAACATCACATCTCAAGGCTTTTTAGCCTGGGTCTACCTGATTTTAGAAATCTTGGGGTAACAAAGAACTTAAACGCTCCAACAAAGGATCGGAATTCCGAGGAGGAACAACTTCAGCATCAGACACTACATTATCATCCGCCACAGAGTCAGACTCAATCGGGTCAGGCTCTACTACTTTTGAAACTGGGGCAAAAGAAACTTGAGCAAACTTACTGTTAACACTCCCCTGCAATTGATCCAACTGCGCGCTGAGTTGACTCAGGTGATGTTCCAGTCCCTCCAAACGGCTTAATTCCTCTGCCGAAACATTGTGTTCAAACTCAGCAAATTTTACCACAAGTTCAGCAATACGCTGTTCCAACCGCTGAAAGCTCTGTGTAGAGCTAGCAGACTCAGATACAGACAAAAACTGCCACAAAGCTTGCTTGCAGAGATTGCTGAAAGTCTGATACTTCGTGAAAGCCAACTCTTTTTCAATAGCGGCCAGCAAAGTTTGATCCGCAGCATCTTCCGTAAACGCCACCGAGAAATTCGCCTTATTTTTTGCCCACAGTGCCATAGGGTTCAAGCCTTAATGCGTTACTTTATCGTGGCTAGCTGAGCCTCAGCATAAATAAACTGTCCCAAAGCATTAGCTTTCCGGGAAGGCTGAGCCAAGTGAGCCTTAAGATTGGCGTCTTTAAGCAAAGGTTGCAAAACCTCCCAGAAAAACTCGCCGCCACCGCCAGTCAGAACCACATCCGTCACACGTTCCGGCAGCCACTGCACCAAACGTTCGGACAGTTCGTTAGCGAAAGCCTCCCGCAAATCCTTAATAATCGGATCTAAATTAGTCGGCTTAGTCGCTCCTCTGGGACGGTAAAAACGCTGGCCTTCGGGTTTATTCACCGCTTCCAGTAAAGACAGAGATTGAGGGTCTGCTCCCGGAATCTTTGAGGCAACTTGTTCGTAGAACTTGTTCATTGCGAAGGAATCGCTCTTTGAAGCTGCCCGGGCGAACCGGAAACGATCGACCATTAACAAATCGGTAGTTTGGTGTCCGATATCAACAACAGCCACCGACAGTTCCGGCAACTCCGGCGTAAACTCCTTGTTATCTTGAGCCTCGCACCAAATCAGGCTGCCGAACCCTTCCGGCATCACCCAAACGTGACTGATGTTAATATCCACACGCTCGCCCCGGTACACCACAACGTGGGGAGAGCGCAGTTGGCTGATAATCTCTTCCTTTTCCTTCTCAAACTGATCCTGCGAATAAAACGGCAAACCCAGCACAACTGCTATTTCGCCTTTCATCTGGAAATATCCAGCACAGGAAAAGACCTTAACCAAAGCATCTACTACTTTCGACTGGTCAGCGCCACCGAGATTAGCGCCAAAATCTGCCGCCAATTGACCGATCGCGTAACCCCTGCCCTGGTACTCCAGCCACATATCCAACAGAGGGTCTGTTGCTTTGGACTCAAAGCTGCCACCCCGCACCTTTTCCACAGGCATAGTAGCCACGTTGGCAGGGATGAAAACAACGCCACTCGGGTTGCGACTCACGCAAGCTTTAGTTGCCGTCCGACCCAAATCAGCGCTAATAATCGATTTGTTAGAAGCGACTTTAGTCTGCTGGGTCAGCATAGCCGAATTAGGAACAAGCTGTCTAGTTGTCATTGAAATGTGTTACCTCACTGAGCCTCACCATTATCATGCCTTATCCCTTGACACTGCCACGCTTAAAGACAGTGGGTTTTGCGGCGATTCTTCTAACTCTACCTAGATCGGTATCGAAATCAGCACCAAACATTATATTCGGGACGATCGCCCTTACCGTAACTAACCTAACTTTTTCTGGAGCGATCGTCCTCGAAGCTCTGTTGCCTGAGAGTGCATTGTTAAGTTAAATTTAGTTAAGATTCTGAGTGTAAACTTTTGTCGCACTTCTCCGACACCGCGATCTTACCCGATCTGTCCCCAATTCAAGGCATCCGCATTTATGAAAATTTCTTGGCGAACTATACTACTTTGGACTTTACCCGCCTTAGTCATCGGCTTTTTCTTGTGGCAGGGGGCCTTTGCGCCATCCCCGGCAGAAATGAGCAAGAACACCGCCAGCACCCGCCTGAGCTACGGTCGCTTCTTAGATTACTTAAACGCCGGTCGAGTGACCAGCGTTGACCTTTACGACGGAGGTCGGACGGCTATTGTCCTAGCAGTCGATCCCGAACTGGACAATCACGAGCAGCGGTGGCGGGTAGACTTGCCCTCAAATGCCCCGGAATTGGTTTCTAGGCTCAGAGACTCCAAAATCAGCTTCGACACTCACCCACTACGCAACGACGGTGCTGTCTGGGGACTTTTAGGCAATCTAGTATTTCCCCTCTTGTTAGTAGGAGGCCTGTTTTTCCTCTTCCGCCGCGGTGGCAACGTGCCAGGGGGCCCTGGCCAAGCCATGAATTTTGGCAAATCCAAAGCTCGCTTTCAAATGGAAGCTAAAACAGGCGTACTGTTCGACGACGTAGCAGGCGTTGAGGAAGCCAAAGAAGAACTTCAAGAAGTGGTGACATTCCTCAAAAAACCCGAACGCTTCACCGCAGTCGGGGCGAAGATTCCCAAAGGCGTGCTGCTAGTGGGCCCTCCCGGAACCGGTAAAACCCTGCTGGCAAAAGCGATCGCAGGCGAAGCCGGCGTGCCTTTCTTCAGCATCTCCGGTTCGGAATTTGTCGAAATGTTCGTCGGTGTCGGCGCTTCCCGCGTTCGGGACTTGTTCAAGAAAGCTAAAGAAAATGCTCCTTGCATCATCTTTATCGATGAAATCGATGCAGTGGGCCGCCAGCGCGGCGCCGGTATCGGTGGCGGTAACGACGAACGGGAACAAACCCTGAACCAGTTGCTGACCGAAATGGACGGTTTTGAGGGCAATACTGGCATTATCATCATTGCTGCTACGAACCGCCCCGACGTGCTCGACTCAGCGCTGCTGCGTCCGGGACGTTTTGACCGCCAAGTTAGCGTAGATACGCCGGATATCAAAGGCCGCTTGGAAATTTTGGAAGTTCACGCGCGCAACAAGAAGCTGTCTCCAGAGATTTCTTTGGACGCTATCGCCCGCCGCACTCCTGGTTTTACCGGCGCTGATTTGGCTAACTTGCTCAACGAAGCTGCGATTTTAACCGCCCGCCGCCGCAAAGAAGCGATTACGATGCTCGAAGTTGACGATGCAGTCGATCGCGTGGTAGCAGGTATGGAAGGCACTCCCTTGGTGGACAGCAAGAGCAAGCGCTTGATTGCTTACCACGAAATCGGCCACGCGATCGTCGGTACAATCATTCAAGCCCACGATCCAGTTCAAAAAGTTACCTTAGTTCCTCGCGGACAGGCCCGCGGCTTGACTTGGTTCATGCCCAGCGAAGACCAAGGTTTGATTTCTCGATCGCAAATTTTAGCCCGGATTAGCGGTGCTTTGGGTGGCCGCGCAGCCGAAGAAGTAGTTTTCGGCGATGCCGAAGTAACCACCGGTGCCGGCAACGACTTGCAGCAAGTAAGCGGCATGGCGCGGCAAATGGTGACTCGCTACGGGATGTCTACCTTGGGCCCGATCGCCCTAGAAGCCCAGCAAAGCGAAATTTTCCTCGGCCGCGACTACACAGCGCGATCGGAATATTCCGAAGAAATAGCCTCTCGGATTGACGGACAAGTTCGAGCAATTGTCGATCACTGCTACGACGACGCCCGCCGAATTATTCGCGAAAATCGCACCGTGATCGATCGCTTAGTCGATTTGTTGATTGAAAAAGAAACCATCGACGGCGAAGAGTTGCGCCTAATCGTCTCTGAATACACTTTTGTTCCTGAAAAAGAACAATACGTTCCTCAGCTTTAAAAAGAAGAGCGAATATTCAATGCGAATATTCAATGCGAATATTCAATGCGAATGAAATTTGCTTCTTGTAAAACAAAGCGAATAGTGATGGCGAATAGAATTCGCTTCTTGTCAAACAAAGTCCGCGCAAAGCGAGACTAAAGAAATTCAACCTGCACAGGCGGGTTTTGTCTGACAAGAAGCGGTTTTAACCGCCGAGTCCAATCAATAAATTCAACCCGCGCAGGCGGGTTTTGTTTGTGTATAAGCGGTTTCAACCGCCGAATGTTAATATTAAATTTAATCTAAAATCTAAAATCTAAAATCTAAAATCGGATGACAAACCCCACCGAATACCGACAAAGACGCGAACAGTTAATGGCAAAAATTGGCAGCGGGACGGCTATATTTCGCAGCGCGCCCGCTGCCGTCATGCACAACGATGTAGAATATGCCTACCGACAAGATAGCGATTTTTTCTACTTAACGGGTTTCAACGAAGCTGCGGCGGTAGCGGTGCTCGCGCCACACCACGAAGAACACAAATTTGTTTTGTTTGTGCAGCCAAAAGACTTGGAAAAAGAAACTTGGCACGGTTATCGCGCCGGCGTAGAAGGCGCTAAGGAATTGTACGGCGCGGATGAAGCTTTCCCGATTAATGAACTTGCCGAAAAACTGCCGAAATATTTAGAAAAGGCCGATCGCATATACTATCACTTCGGGCGCGATCGTAGTTTCGACCAAACAGTCCTCAATCATTGGCAGCGCTTGATGGCAACCTACCCGAAACGCGGCACCGGCCCCACAGCAATCGAAGATTCCAACATCATTTTACACCCGATGCGGCTGGTGAAAAGCGAAACAGAATTAGCATTAATGCGAAAAGCGGCTAATATCTCAGTTGCAGCGCACAACCGCGCCCAAGAATTCGCCAAACCGGGCAGATACGAATATGAAATTCAAGCTGAAATAGAACATACTTTTGGCTTAAATGGCTGTACTCCGGCTTACCCTTCAATTGTTGCATCCGGTTACAATTCCTGTGTCCTCCACTACATCGAAAACAACCGCCAAATGCAGGAAAACGATTTGCTGCTAATCGATGCCGGTTGTGCTTGCGGGTACTACAACGCCGATATTACTCGCACGTTTCCTGTTAGCGGCAAATTTACAGCCGAACAACAGATAATTTATGACTTAGTTTTGCAAGCACAATTGCAGGCAATTAGTCAAGTATTTCCCGGAAATCCTTACAGCAAAATTCATGAAACGGCTGTGCGCGTTTTGGTGGAAGGTTTAATGGATTTAAAACTTTTGGTGGGGGATATTGAAGAGATAATTAAAGAAGAGAAATACAAGCCATTTTATATGCACCGCACTGGTCATTGGCTGGGATTGGATGTGCACGATGTCGGCGTTTATCAGTACGGGGAAAATCCGCAAGTTTTGCAGGCAGGACAAGTGCTGACGGTGGAACCGGGGATTTATATTTCTCCTTATATTAAACCCGTTGAAGGACAGCCGGAGGTTCCTGAAAAATGGCGGGGTATTGGCGTGAGAATTGAAGATGATGTTTTGGTGACATTGGAAAGTCATGAAGTCTTGACGGCGGGAGTTCCTAAATAATTGTTGACTGTTGACTGTTGACTGTTGACTATTGACTGTTTGAACAATACCGATGCAACCGGAAAGGATATAATATCAAATCCAGTAGCATCGGAATTATGAGCGGGCTATATCATCCAGATATATTATTCCGATGCAACCGTCCATGATATAAGTTGGCACTGAAGGCTTGAGCTTTGTTAGTATTGGCTTGAAAAAGCTCAAGTCCGCAACTGCCAAACAAAGAGCGCTTATGTGTATTGATCCTACCAAGATTGATCGACCTCTGGAAACCTGCGAAGCATTAGTAGCAGAGCAAAAAGCAAAAATTCGACAATTAGAAGAGCATTTGCAGCAGCAGAGAGAATTGTGCCAGAAATTAGAAGCACAACTCAAAGCAGTCGAGAATGCTGGCTTTTCGGGTTCCGTAACTGAATTTGATATCACCGAGGACGATCGCATTCGGTTAATCGCATCTCTGGAAAAAAGCCAGGAAATGTACCGAACTCTCATCAAATATTATCCCAATGGTTCGGTGTTTTTGTTCGATCGCGATTTGCGCTATACTCTGGTTGACGGCCAAGGTTTGGCAGTAGTTGGTTTGTCCAAAGAACAGTTGGAAGGCAAAACATTGTGGGAAGTATCCCCCCCTGAAGATTGGCCACTTTTTGAGACTAAATATCGCGCTGCTTTGGCAGGAAAAGAGAATTCTTTTGAATATAAATACGGCAATCGCGTTTATTCCACAACAATTGCTCCCGTCAAAAACGACCTGGAAGAAATTTTTGCAGGCATAGTAGTTACTCAAGATATTACCGAAAAAAAACAGGCAGAAATAGCGCTGGAAGAAATCACAAATCAGCTCGAAATTAAATATCAAAAGCGCACTGAAGACTTGACAACAGCCAACAATCAATTGCAGGAAGAAATTCTCTCTCGCTGGCGCGCCGAAAAAGCTCTGCGGGAAAGCCAGGAACAGCTAGAATTGTTTTTCTCTCAATCTTTAGATGGCTTTTTCTTTATGATGCTGGACGAACCAGTGCATTGGGACGATACAGTTGACAAAGAAAAAGTCTTGGATTACGTATTTACTCACGGGCGGGTAACGAAGGCAAACGATGCTTTGATAGCTCAATACGGAGGTACTAGGGAAGAGTTTATTGGCAGGACGCTTTACTCTTTCTTGTCGCACAACTTGACTGGTAGCAGAGAGATAATCAGGCAATTTTTTGATGCGGGCAGAATTCATATCGAAAATGACAATCGCAAGTTTGACGGGGATCTAATTTGGGTGGAAGGCGACTATATTTGCATTTACGATTCCCACGGCAGAATCGTGGGCTATTTTGGCGTGCAGCGCGATATTAGCGATCGCAAAAAAGCAGAAGCAACCCTCAGAGATAGCGAAGAACGCTTTCGGGCCACCGTCGAACAAGCGGCAGTCGGCATTACCCACCCTGACGAAACAGGCCACTATTTGCGAGTCAATCAAAAATTCTGCGAGATAGTGGGATATAGTGCGAGCGAACTGCTGTCACGAACTTGGATGGACGTTACTTATCCAGAAGATATAGATGCAGATTTAGAACAAAACAAGAAATTATTTGCCGGGGAAATTGACAGTTTTAAAATGGAAAAACGCTTGCTGCACAAAGACGGCACTGTAGTTTGGGTAAATATTACAGTATCGCTCATCCAAGAACCGCTGAGCGGGGCAATTTACAATGTAGTAGTGACAGAAGATATTAGTGAGCGCAAAAAAACAGAAGCAGCGCTGAAAGAAAGCGAAGAAAGGTTCCGACAGCTAGCAGAACACATTGAAAGCGTGTTTTGGATGGTAAACGTTCAACCCCAGAAAATTATTTATATCAGTCCGGCTTACGAAAAGATTTGGGGCAGAAGCTGCGCTGATTTGTATGCTAACGGCCGCTTTTTTGCAGATTCCCTCCATCCAGAAGATCGCGCTCGCGTTATTGCTAATTTAACTAGACAAATTGAGTCTGAAGACGAGATAGAATATCGAATTGTCAGGCCGGACGGCAAAATACGCTGGATTCGCGATCGGGCTTTTCCGATTAGAAATCAATCTGGTAAAGTTTACCGCATCGTGGGCATTGCAGTAGATATTACCGCACGCAAACAGGCCGAAAAAACCATCCGCGAAAGTGAAGAACGCTTCCGCCAGTTAGCAGAAAATATCCAAGATTCCGTCTGGCTAATGTCTGCGGAATTCACCGATTTATTGTATCTGAGTCCAGCTTACGAACAAATCTGGGGGCGCTGTCGGGAAGAATTGTATGCTGAGCCATTAAAAATGATGGAGTGGGTGCATCCAGAAGATAAACTCCTGTTGACAGAGGCAATGGGGCGAGTGTTGCAGGGCGAGTCCACCAATACCGAATATCGGATTTTTCTGCCAGACGGCACAATTCGCTGGCTGTGCGATCGAGCTTTTCCCATTTACGACGAATCGGGCAAAATTTACCGCATCGCGGGTATTGGCGAAGATATCAGCGATCGCAAATTTACCGATGCCCGCATCCAAGCAGCACTCCGCGAAAAAGAAGTATTGCTCAAAGAAATTCACCACCGAGTCAAAAATAATATGCAGATAATTTCCAGCCTGCTGCAACTTCAATCTCAATACATTGAAGACGAACCGACGCTAGCTTTATTTGAAGAAAGCCAGACGCGCATCCATTCAATGGCTCTGATTCACGAGCAACTTTATCAATCCGAAAATCTCGATCACATCGCCCTGTCTCCCTACGTCGAAAACTTGGTTGCTAATTTGTATCAATCTTTTGGTTGCGGCAACACTTCAATCAAATTTAATCTCAAAATTGACCCCATTTATTTAAACATAGAAACAGCAATTCCGTGCGGCTTAATTATTAACGAACTGGTTTCTAACTCTTTAAAATATGCCTTTGGGTCTAATTTAGATGGTGAAATAACTATTGACTTTCATGAAATAAATTACCACCAATTTCATTTAACTATTCAAGATAACGGTTGCGGATTTCCTGCGGATTTTGACGTGGAAAATACTGAAACATTAGGATTGCGATTAGTAAGAATGTTGGCTTACCAATTAGAGGCGAGTATTGCCATTGACAGTCAGCGTGGAACCTGCTACACTCTGATTTTCCAAGAGTTAAATTATCGGCAGCGTATTTAACGAAAAATGAACCCTATACAAATTTTGGTTGTAGAAGACGAAGTTATTGTAGCCCAAGACATAGCAGGTCGATTAAAAAAACTGGGATATGCAGTCACAGCTACAGTTTCTTCAGGAGAAGAAGCAATTCAAAAAGCGATAGAAACCCCGCCCGATTTAGTGTTGATGGATATCGTGCTTAAAGGTGACATGGACGGGGTAACAGCAGCCGAGAAAATCCGAACTAATAGGAATGTGCCGACAGTATTTTTAACAGCTTATGCCGACGAGCAAACGCTGCAAAGAGCGAAACTTACAGACCCGTTCGGTTATATTATCAAACCATTTCAACAAAATGATTTGCGGGTGGCGATCGAGATTGCCCTGCACAGACACGAAATGGAAACCAAGATGCGAGAATCTCTCAAAGCTGCGGAAGCAGTCAGAGAGTCGGTGGAAGAAAAATCGCACCGCCAAAACCAGTATATTTCAATGGCCGCTCACGAATTGCGGAATCCCCTCAACGCGATTTTAATCTCTGCGGAACTTCTGGATCTCGATCGAACTCGCAGCAGTGACGAATCCCAAGTTAGAACCCTGCGCCTCGTGCACTCAGCTACCCAAAAGATGAACCAGCTAATCGACGATATGCTGTTCATGGGCAGGGCAGAATCAGGCCAACTCAAATGCAATCCATTACCGATAAATTTAATCGAATTTTGTCAAAACTTGCTCGATCAATTGCAGTTAGGAAATGAAGCAAAGCACAAACTAACATTAATCCCATCAGATGTTACCAGCGCGATGTTAGATCAACAATTGCTGCACGGCATTATTTCTAACTTAATCGTCAATGCCATCAAATATTCTCCCAACGGTGGACAAGTCACCTTGGAATTGGAATGCCGTCAAGCACGTGAGGGAGACAAAGAACATATTTTCTGCTTGTCTCCTCAGTGTTTGTTTCCCAATTCCCAATTTACAAATATTAACACCCCCTTACTAATTATACGTATCCGAGACGAAGGTATCGGCATCCCAGAAACTGAAGTAGGGAAAATATTTGAAATGTTTTACCGCTGCAAGAATACTGGGAAGATTAAAGGTAAC
The DNA here is from genome assembly GCF_036704705.1 of Microcoleus sp. K1-B1. NCBI lineage: Bacteria > Bacillati > Cyanobacteriota > Cyanophyceae > Oscillatoriales > Microcoleaceae > Microcoleus > Microcoleus sp. K1-B1. The sequence continues at coordinate 29,800 of NZ_JAUBSH010000015.1, forward strand.
GGTTTGGGATTAACAATTGTTAAAAAAGCTGTGGAATTGCAAGGAGGCGCGATCGCCTGCGAAAGCAAAATGGGCGTGGGTACAACCTTCACAGTCACCCTTCCTTACATTGCCCTTTCCTGTAAGACTCAACGAGAAACAAATTAAAGGCCTCTACAAATACTAATCAAAGTGTTGCAAAATCCACTCCACCGCCACCGCTAAATTTGCTGCAATAAAATCCGGTTTAGTATGGTGCTGATAGTCCCCGCTCAACACGCTTTCTCCGTAACCAGTCTGCACCAAAATGCCAGTACAGCCGGCATTGTGAGCCATATCAACATCAGTCGCTTTGTCCCCCACCATAAAACTATTCGGCAAATCCAAATCGTATTCCCAAGCGGCCGCTACCAACATCCCCGTATTTGGTTTTCGCCAAGTCGAATACCGCGTAAATTCGGGGTTTGTTCCGCCTTCGGCTGCGCTTAAATAAGGACAGTAATAAAGAGCGTCTAACTTGGCTCCTGCTTCATTTTCTAATAAATGACACAGGCGTTTGTGCAAAGCTTCTATATGGCTAATCGGATTATAATCCCTCGCTGGGCCGGATTGATTGGAAACCAAACAGCAAAATATTTCTTTGTCATTTAAACGGCGTACAGCTTGGGCTATTCCGGGGATTAAATTCAAATCTTCTACTTTGTGGATGTAGCCGACTTCGATATTGAGAACGCCATCTCTGTCAAGAAATACTGCTCGTTTCATTGTTGTATTGTTTTTGATATAATATAAAACTCGGTGGCATCGGAATTGATATTACTTAAGCTTTTCGTCCGCTAGTCTTCCTGCCTACCCGGCAGTTCGCCAGGGAATGAATTCCCTGTCTAATAGCCAAAGTCCTCTAAAAGAGGACTGAATAATTTAAGTAGTTGTTCCGAATTAATTACACAATATTTTTAGTGAAACCCTTGCCTAGCAAGGAGTTTTTATGTAATTAATTTTGTGTGGTTACTGATTAGTCCTCTTTTAGAGGACTTCAGCTTTGAGGCAGGGGTTTCAACCCCTGTCGGACTATCGGTTTAACGTTAAGTTGACTCCAATGGACACTGCCGTGTCCTCATCAGGATTCTAAAATAGATTGTTTGCCTAACCATTCGCGGAAACTATTATGATACAAACTATAGCAAATTTCTCCTCCAATTTCTTGTTTATTTAAGAACTCGATCCAATTGTCTAACACTTTTTCAACATCGTATTCATCCTGATCAATTATATTGGATATCGCACTTACAGATAAACTGGATGTCGATCGTACCAAAACATTGAGCACAGACAAGTCAACTTCCGATAAGCCATCACCTGTCATCCGCAGCCAGTGGTTTTGATAATAGGCTGCTAAACCGGGAGGAAGTTCACAGAGTAGTGAGGACTCTCCCAGATTAGCATCGGGGTGTGAATTCTCGTTAATGGCCCTTAACATCTGACTCAGATACATGAAATTGTTTTCGCTGACTGTGGCGAGTTGTTGGCAGAGTTCGGGTTGAGTTAAATCCGGTGCGGTTGATAGGTATTGCTGAATGTAGTTAAGGGCATCTTCGCGATTTTGGGCGGGATAATCTCTTAAATCGAGAGTTTGAGAGGGGGTTTCAATTAACAAACCGGATTTCTCTCTCAAAAACGGGCGGCGGGCGAGGATAAAATAAGTACGATCGCCCAAATATCTCGGCAGATAAAACAGATTTGTGCTGGGAGGCTGACTCGTGCGGGCGATCGCGTCTACAGAATCAATGACTATTATCAATTTTTGGCGATGACGTACCGTCTCGCAAGCTACGTTTAATTTATCGCTAATTTGCTGAAGCAACAAAGACAGAAACCAACTCCCATCATGGGATTCGAGATTTTGAAGTTGAGATCTTAGCTTGAGGATTTCGGATGTTTCCCCATTGGCGGCAAGGTATTTGTCAATCAGTTGAGTGCAGACTGAAGCGAGAAAATCTTCAGCTCGATTTTTGCCCTCAACTGCAGCGTTGTAATAGATACTGCGAGGATGGGCCCTGACATATTGGGCGAGGATGGAACTTTTGCCGCAGCCCGGAGTGCCGACAATTGTGAAATAACCGCGGCTGTGGGAGTCCAGAAAGTCGGATATGGCAGAAAAAACAAACTTGCGCCCTGCAAAATTCTCGGTTTTTTCTCGCAGGAGTTGCTGAAATTCTTTTGGGTAAGAATCGGTAGAGATGGGAGTTGAGAGAGGTGAGGAATTCATGTTAGTGCCTCCACCCCTTCTAGCCGCAGGAAATATACGCGGCCGGATTCGTCGCCTGCGACAATTGTGACTCCATCGGGGGCGATCGCGCAAGAGGCGATCGAACTTTCACCAGTAAAACTAGCAATGACATTTCTACTCAACAAATCCCAGACTTTGAGGGTATTGTCATCTGAACCAGAAATCGCCCGCTTCCCATCAGCAGTGACGGCTACTGCATTTACCGAGTCGCTGTGACCTTTGAGAGTAAACTGTTTTTTTCCAGTTGTTAAATCCCAGACTTTGAGGGTTTTGTCATCTGAACCAGAAATCGCCCGCTTCCGATCAGCAGTGACGGCTACTGCATTTACCGAGTCGCTGTGACCTTTGAGAGTAAACTGTTTTTTTCCAGTTGTTAAATCCCAGACTTTGAGGGTGTTATCCCATGAACCAGAAATCGCCCGCTTGCCATCAGCAGTGACAGCTACTGCATATACCGAACTGCTGTGACCATTGAGAGTAAACTGTTGCTTTCCAGTTGTTAAATCCCAGACTTTCAGGGTTTTATCATATGAACCAGAAATCGCCCGCTTGCCATCAGCAGTGACGGCTACTGCTTTTACCGAACTGCTGTGACCATTGAGAGTAAACTGTTCCTCTCCAGTTGTTAAATCCCAGACTTTCAGGGTTTTATCATCTGAACCAGAAATCGCCCGCTTGCCATCAGCCGTGACGGCTACTGCATTTACCGAGTCCCTGTGACCATTGAGAGTAAACTGTTGCTTTCCAGTTGTTAAATCCCAGACTTTCAGGGTTTTATCATCTGAACCAGAAATCGCCCGCTTGGCCTCAGCAGTGACGGCTACTGCATTTACCGAACTGCTGTGACCATTGAGAGTAAACTGTTCCTCTCCAGTTGTTAAATCCCAGACTTTGAGGGTGTTATCATCTGAACCAGAAATCGCCCGCTTGCCATCAGCAGTGACGGCTACTGCATATACCGAACTGCTGTGACCATTGAGAGTAAACAGTTTCTCTCCAGTTGTTAAATCCCAGACTTTGAGGGTTTTGTCTCTTGAACCAGAAATCGCCCGCTTGCCATCAGCGGTGACGGCTACTGCTTTTACCGAGTCGCTGTGACCATTAAGAGTAAACTTTTCCTCTCCAGTTGTTAAATCCCAGACTTTGAGGGTGTTATCATATGAACCAGAAATCGCCCGCTTGCCATCAGCAGTGACGGCTACTGCATTTACCGAGTCCCTGTGACCATTGAGAGTAAACTCTTCCTTTCGAGTTGTTAAATCCCAGACTTTAAGGGTGTTATCATATGAACCAGAAATCGCCCGCTTGCCATCAGCAGTGACGGCTACTGCATATACCGAACGGGTGTGACCATTGAGAGTAAACTCTTCCTTTCGAGTTGTTAAATCCCAGACTTTGAGGGTGTTATCATATGAACCAGAAATCGCCCGCTTGCCATCAGCCGTGACGGCTACTGCATATACCGAACTGCTGTGACCCTTGAGAGTAAACTGTTCCTTTCGAGTTGTTAAATCCCAGACTTTAAGGGTTTTGTCTCTTGAACCAGAAATCGCCCGCTTGCCATCAGCCGTGACGGCTACTGCTTTTACCGAGTCGCTGTGACCATTGAGAGTAAACTGTTCCTTTCCAGTTGTTAAATCCCAGACTTTAAGGGTTGTGTCAGATGAGCCAGAAATTGCTCGCTTGCCATCAGCAGTTACTGCTACGACAATTACCGAGTCGCTGTGACCTTTAAGGGTTCGTATAACTCCGCTGCCGGGGGGAGTGAAACAGGGTGTGAAAGGACGCAACCAAAGTCCTGCTTTCTGATGCTGGACTCCCTCCAGAATGGCTTTTATTTCTGGTGTTTTTAAGTGTGCCAAGCGCCCCCAGAATTGCTCTGCGAGTTGCGTCTTATCTCGCTCCAAAATATCGCCTGACCTCCAAAATACCGATTGAATCAAGTTCAGAACTTTGACTTTTTCTGGATTGTACTTTGAGTGATTTAATGCTTCGTAATCGTCAACTAAATTAAAATCATCAATCAGTGCCTGCAGCCCAAACTCAGGATGCTGAATCTTTGCCATCAGAAAGTTAAAATCAGTCAGTCTTTGATAATACTTTTCTAAATTCCCTGACTTGACATAATTTGGCAATAAGCTGCCTAGATAAGCACGTTGATAGAAAAGTGGTTTGGCCTCGAACTTGTCGGCAAATTCTCCCATCTCACGCCATCTCCTTTTCTAAATACTCAGCAATCCGTTGATTTACTTGTTGAAAAATTCTTCGCGTTGAATCCATCTCTCGTTTGGATTTCAGAAAGTCCAGAAAACTAGCATGATAGATGCTGTAGCATATTTCTCCGTCTACATTCTGCTTTTTCAAATACTCAACCCACTCATCTTCTAAAACCTTTTTCACATCGCATTCATCCACCTCGGCAATTCCAGCAATCATCTCGCAGGGAATCGGTGTGCCAATCTCTACTAAAATATACAAGACAATCTCCATCAATTGTCCTGGCTTAACTTCCATCCCCATCCGCACCCAATGGTTTTGATAATATTCTTGCAGCCCGTCTGGTAATTCCTTTAAACTGAGGTCGTTGTAATCGCCCTTAGCAATTGCTGGCAAAACATAGCGCAAATACATAAAATTATTTTCGCTTTTGTTTGCCATTTGCTCGACAAAAGTTGTATCGGGAATGCTGCGGGTTTGAATCCAGTTTCTCAGTCCATTTTTATAGTCAGAATCGGCATCAAGAGCAAAGCGAATATATTCTTTGATATCATCCTGATTGAAATTAACATACTTGTTGTCTCTTAAATCCAACTCTTGTACCCGAACTCCAGGAGATACGGACAGCCGCTTTTTTCCGAGGTTATGCGGTCGCCTCGTCAGCAAGAAATAAACCCGATCTGGCAGAGTTGTCGGTAAATGTAAAAGATTTTCTCCCGGTTCTTGTTCAACTTCATCCAGTGCATCAATCGCAATTACCAAACGTTCGCCGCAAGTGAGTTTTCCCGCCACCTTTGTCAGTAACGTTGGTAAATCGGCATTTTCTGAATTTAGCAATTGATAGCGGTCAATTAATTGCTGGCGAATGCTCTTCAAAAACAATTCTGGTCTGTTGCGGCGTTCGACGAGAATATTGAAATAGCAGGGAGATTTATGTTCGGAGATGTATTTGGCAACGATCGAACTTTTGCCCATTCCCGCATCCCCGATAATTGTAAAATAACCGTGAGGATTTTCCTTGATAAAGTCCTGAAAATCCTTAAAAACAAATTGGCGGCCGCAAAAGGTTTTAATTTTTTCTGCTATGAGTGATTCAAACTCTGGCGGCAGCTTATTTTCGGCATTCCAATCTTTTGGGTCAACAATATCTGTGGGTTCTATTCCTAATGCTTTAGCTATGTTGGTAACTTGCCATTTTTCTACGCCATTAAGACATTTTCTTGTGCCAAGTAAGCGCTGAATAGTGTCAGTGGAAACATTAGCTTCTGTCGCTAGTTCTTCTATACTCAGTTTAGCTTGCTTGTATGATTCTTTGAGCTTAATTTTTCCAGTTGCACTCGATTGAACTTTATCGGATGGGCGCATAGTATGTTGTTAGCTATGGTTGTTAGTTTTTCAGTTAATTCGATAATTCGATAATTCGATAATCCGACAGTCCGACAGGGAATGAATTCCCTGTCTCATAGCGAAAGTCCTCTTAAGAGGACTGAAAATTAGTATTTTAGTCGGTTTTAACCGACTTCTGCTATTAGCCAGGGAATTCATTCCCTGGCGGGTTTTGGGAGAGTCCGACAGTCCGACAGGGAATGAATTCCCTGTCTCATAGCGAAAGTCCTCTTAAGAGGACTGAAAATTAGTATTTTAGTCGTTTTTAAGCGACTTTTGCTATTAGCCAGGGAATTCATTCCCTGGCGGATTTCGGGGGAATGAAACAGCATGGGGGCTAGCGGGAGCGAGATTTCATGATTATTCATCCGTAACTCCGATCGCACTCACATTCTATATTTAATTACTTCTCTCTGTCTAGGGCAGATAGGTTGTAATCTCCTGCCCTATCTGCCCCAAAAATTAGGGCATATCGCAAATTAAAACTCGCCCTATCTGCCCTAGACTCTGGCTGTTTGCTTGGGTAGAGTAATTGTAGAAACAAAAAAATATCACTATTTTGGAGAGAAAACAGTTATGAATTTTAACTTATTCGGCAACTCACAACCTGATGAAGATTATAGCGAAATTAAGAAAGAAATGCTGCGAGAATCATTGCGGCAAGTTCGTCAAAGCTACAATCTTGCCCTTTTTGTCACCGCCGCATCGGCAATGGTTACTTTCGGAGGGATCGGACTTCTATTTTGTGAGAAAATCTCAGAGGCTACTCTCACTGCTTCCGGCGGATTGTTGACAAGTTTGGGCAGCATTGAGTTTGCCAAGCAAAAGAAGAAGGAATTGCAGCAGATGATGGATGATTTGGAAGACTAACATCGAGTTTTAGCTTCCCGACTTCTTTCCTCGTCCCCCAGGCCTGGAAAGCAGCTAAATTGTAGGGACACGGCAGTGCCGTGTCCTAACTTAGATATCCTAGTTCTTAGCCGCCCCAAACCTTCTTCAAAACATCTTGAGGAGAGATGTCTGCCATTTTGCCAGTAGGAGATTTAATGCCCAAAAATCGATCGCTCTTTGGCAACAATTTCGCCTGTTCAGTCGGGCCAAACAAAGCTATTGTATAAGTTTGAACCGCCACAGCTAAGTGCATCGGCGCACTGTCAGTACATATCATCAAATTAGCAGCAGCAATAGTCGCCGCCAACTTGCCGACATCATCCGGCGAGATAACTTTTACATTCGGACATAACTCGACTAACTTTGTCACGAAGTCTGCATCTTCTGGGCCTTTCACAACAACAACAGGCAAATTCGGCTGCCGCTGCTGACAGTCTTCGATGATTTGCTTCCAGTTGTCTGTAGGGTAAATTTTGTCAATACCTTTAGACACAGCTAATTGACTCGAACCGCCGTGAATTAGAATGTAGCCGCTTTCTTTTACGCCCAACCGCTGCTGTTCGGCTTCCGCCCACTGAATGTCCTGTTTTGGTACATTAATTGCCAGTGGCGGACAAGGATTTTTAATATTAAATCCTTGCAGCAAATCATGGTACATTGAAGCGGCGTACTGTTCAGTTTTCAGCGGTACAGCAGCAGTGAGAAATCGAGCGCCGTTGGTTCCCGAATAGCCAACTCTCTGCGGAATGCCGGTCAGCCACAGCAGCAGCCCTACAGTCCACCGCTGGCCTAGGGAAATCACTGCTTCGTATTCGCGATCGCGAATTACACCCAGCAAATTGCCCCAATCCGCCATCGCGTTGCGGTCTTTGAAATTGTACGTCAAGACTTCTTTGACCGACTTGCAGACTCGGTAAGCACTTTTTGCCCTCGGTTCGACAATGACATCAATTTGCGCGTCGGGATAAGACTGCTTGAGGTCATCAAGAGTGGGGAAAAATAAAATTTGGTCGCCAATCCCGCCAGGGACAAGTGCTAGTATTCGCATCATAAACGATCGGGCTATTATTGATCGAGGTAGCTCTCAGAGATCGGCTCTCAACTATCAGCTTATAGTATTTCTAGACCTTAAAAGCTACTGGCTGACAGCTAAACAACTGACTCAAAAGTACAGGACGCTCTTATTATATATATCTAGTTGGGTTAAAAACGGTTAGTAAATGCACTTATTAATTCCTGCAGCGGGTTCGGGGCGACGGATGGGGAGTCAGCGGAACAAACTGCTGCTGACTTTGCTCTCTAAACCTTTGCTGAGTTGGACTTTGGCTGCTGCTGAAGCTTCGCAGCACATTAGCTGGATTGGCATCATGGGCCAGCCAGACGATTTTCCTGCTTTTCAAGCGATTCTGAGCGATTTATCTTTGGTTAAGCCTGTGGAACTGATTAAAGGAGGCGCCACCAGGCAAGAGTCAGTTTACAACGGTTTGCAGGCTTTGCCTCCGTCGGGCGATCGAGTCTTGATTCACGACGGGGCCCGATGTTTGGCAACTGCTGAATTGTTCGATCGATCTGCAGAGGCCCTCTTGACCTGTCCAGGCTTGATTGTAGCCGTCCCGGTCAAGGATACGATTAAGGTCGTAGATGAGCGTCGGATCGTGCGAGACACCCCAGACAGAAGCAATTTATGGGCAGCCCAGACTCCCCAAGGATTTGAAGTGAAATTGTTAAAGCAGTGTCACGAAGAAGGGCGACAAAAAGGTTGGGAAGTGACAGACGATGCAGCTTTGTTTGAAAAATGCGGTTTACCAGTGCAAATTGTGGAGGGGGAAGAGACGAATTTGAAAGTCACAACCCCCGTTGATTTAGCACTAGCGGAATTTATTTTGCGGCAGAGAACAGATAAGAGTAAATAGAATTTGTTGAGTATTTTTAAGAACGGGCAAGATACCCGTTCCACAATCAATAATTTGTTAGTTGTGGGACAGGCATCTTGCCTGTTCAATAAAAATAATAAGGTGTTAGTTGTGGAACAGGCATCTTGCCTGTTCAATAAAAATTTGTGTGTGGAACAGGCATCTTGCCTATTCCTTATGTTATCTTAGAAAGATCATAGCTGGAAGTAAAACATATGATTTCTGTTGCGCCGATCGCACCACCGTTACTCATAGGCGAAAAGCGAGTAGTGTTGAGAAATATTACTTGGCAGGGCTATCAACAACTGCTACAGATTTTAGGCGATAACCGAGCGGCTACATTGATATTTGATCGGGGAATTTTAGAAATTACCATGCCTTTAGAAGAACACGAATTTTCAGCACGCTTAATCGAACGACTGATTATTATTTTGGCTGTAGAGCTAGGTTTTAAGATTAAAACAATGGGTTCGACAACCCTCGATAGATCGGACTTAGAGCGCGGTGCAGAACCAGATAATGCCTATTACATTCAAAATCAGCCCCTTGTAGCCGGTCGTACAGTAGATTTAGCCACAGATCCGCCACCAGATTTAGTAGTAGAAATAGATATCACCCATACTGATATTAACAAGCCGGCTCTCTATGCCAGTATGGGAGTACCGGAATTTTGGCGTTACAATGGTAGAGAATGGCGAATTTATAAGCTAGAGAACGATGAGTATTTGGAAGTATCGGTCAGCCCCACTTTTGCGATACTTCCCAAGTCCAAGCTATACGAATTTTTAGCCGCAGCGCAGCTAGATGAGGTAGAAGCCGAGGTTAATTTCCGCAACTGGGTGAGAGAGATAGCGAAATCTAACTAGCGAATTTGGCATTGGCAGTCACCAGATTACGAGCTTCATCACAGCGTATATTCAAGAGAGAAGTTTCCTGTTTCGTTAGTAAGGGCTGGCTGTTGGTCGGACGATAATTTCGCTAACATCAACATCGTCAGGTTGTTCGATCGCAAATACAATCGATCGCGCGATCGCAGCAGCAGGAATAGATATTTTGCGAAATTCTTGCATTCCCGATTTTGCAGTTTCATCAGTGATGCTCTCGGCTAACTCAGACTCCGTTACTCCAGGAGAAATCACCGTCACCCGAATGTCGCCCCCAACTTCTTGTCTCAAGCCTTCTGAGATGGCTCCAACGGCGAATTTAGTAGCACAGTAAACAGCAGCAGTAGGAGAAACCGCGTGTCCGCCGATCGAGGAAAGATTAATAATCTGACCAGATTTTTGTGCTTTCATGACAGGAAGTGCCGCCGCGATGCCGTACAAAACACCTTTGATATTGACATCAATCATTTTATCCCATTCATCAACTTTCAGTTGTTCGAGTGCGGATAGGGGCATGATGCCAGCATTGTTAATCAGGACATCTACGCGATCGAACTTGTTCTGGGCAAATTGAACAATCGCCTCCATTTGACTGCGTTGCGTCACATCTAGAGCCTGGTATTCGACTGTTCCACCCTCCGCACGAATATCTTTGGCGATCGCTTCTAGGCGATCGGTGCGACGTGCGCCTAAAACCACTCGTGCGCCTTGATGAGCGAGCATACGGGCTGTGGCTTCCCCAATTCCACTACTGGCTCCAGTAATGATGACAACCTTTCCATTTAAGTTCGACATTGAAATCTCCTATTTTTGTGATGTTACTGGAAATTTGTTTTTGTTACGGTGGTGATATAAATGACTTCCATCAGTATTGAAACCTCCTAGCAATGTCAAGGCATTCAGCAGATATTGGGAAGTAGTTTGTTTTTTACAAACTGCTCTAATGTCGTTGGTGTAACCGCTTCTTGGGTTCGAGCTGTCGCATAAATTCCGTCAGGATCGCCAAGGGCAATAAACAGCTTCCCTAACTCTTTTTGTACATCAGGTGTTGCTCCGATCGATGCCAGTTGCTGCTGGATAGATTCAATTGTCACTTGCACATATTCTATCGGGCAATCGAGCAATTGTGAAAGAATAGCCGTTGTTTCCAAGATCGTTAAATTTTCTGGCCCCATCAAATTACGAGTCCACTTACCTGCCCAACGATCGTCGAGTAGATATTTTGCAGCCTCATCGCCGATATCGTCAGTGCTAATCCACGGAAGATCATGGTCGCTGGCATAGGGGAAGTATACGGTATGGTCTTGCTGAATCAACTTGACTTGACTTAGAAAATTCTCCATAAAATAGCCGGGACGCAGATGCAGTACATTGGCTCCGGTTTGGTTGAAAATCGATTCAACATCACCAACGAATGAGACTGTACCTAAATTTGGTTTTGCACCTGCACCAATGCTAGAAATATTGACGACTCGCTTAATGCCGTTTTCACGCACTGCTGTGGCTCCAGCCATTGCTGTCTGGATGTACCAGTTGGATAAGCTTGGCGTGTCGAGTTTCGGTGGAGTCAGCCAAAACAAAGCATCTGCATTTTGTGTTGCTTCGCTCAATCCTTGAGGATCGTCACTGCTAATTTGCTTCACTGTCGCACCTCGCTCAACTAGATCGGCTAATTTCTCTGGATGTCTTGCCAAAAGAACGGTTTCGGCTCCAGCTTGTATCACTTTCTCAGCGGTACGTCGTCCAATATTGCCTGATGCGGCTGCAATGACAATTTTCATAGCTTTCCTCTCTTTTATGTATTAGCCTCGGCTGAAAAATTGGCGCAATTTTTGGGTGTCGCCCATTGCATCAATAACGGGGACAGGGTTCCAGTATTCACGGTAGTGAACGATCTTTCCATCCTTGGTTTCTAGTCGCATCACATAATCTTGTTGATAGTGGCGACCTGTGGCGAGGATGTCGGCTTCTCCATGAACCTCGGCAAGTAAAACATTAGGGTTTGATGTTTGATATTCGCGAACATTCGTGAATACTAAATCTTGCATCTGTGCCACCATCTTTTTCATGTGGTTGTAGATGGCAGATTTGCCTTCCAATCGTTCTGGCGCATTCAGAGCAGCAGCATACGGAAATTCCACAACTGCATCTTCAGCAAATAAATTTATCCAAGCTTCGGTATCCTTGCCAATCAGTGCGAGATGGTCGGTCAAAAGCTGTGTAGTCATATCTTCCTCTTCTATTTCACCTTAAAATTGGATGGCTCTCACTCGAAATCTCCTATTTCTGTCCCTTCTGTTGAGCTTAGTTTGAATTAAACAAACTGACCGCCAGAGACTTCGATTCTCTGTGCATTCACCCATCTGTTTTCTTCGGATAGCAAAGAGGCGATCGCACCGCCAATATCATCAGGAAGACCCACGCGACCTAGGGCGGTTTGCGAAGCGATAAAGTTGTTAATCTCAGGATTGTCACGCACCGCACCGCCATTAAAATCCGTTTCAATCGCGCCTGGGGCCACCACATTCACGGCAATCTGTCTTTGTCCCAGTTCTTTCGCCAGGTATCGGGTCAAAACTTCGATCGCTCCCTTCATGCTTGCGTAAGCTGCATAGCCCGGTAGAGCAAAACGGGCAAGCCCAGACGAAATATTGACAATCCGTCCTCCATCATTTATCAAAGGAAGAAGTTTCTGCGTGAGGAAAAAAACGCCCTTCACATGAATATTCATCAAGCGATCGAAATCATCTTCGGTTGTATCAGCAAAAGACGCATGAACACCAACACCAGCATTATTCACGAGGTAATCAAAATTCTCTGTCTGCCATTTATCTTGAAGTGACTGCTTGACTTGTTCCACAAAACCGTCAAAGGTTTTAGTGTTTGAAGTATCCAGTTGCAGTGCAACGGCTTTAGCTCCGATTTCGGCGATCGCAGATACAACGCTTTTGGCTTCTTCATCGCTATTGTGATAAGTCACGATAACATCTACTCCTTTTCTGGCAAGGGTCAAAGCGGTATTTTTGCCAAGTCCTCGGCTCGCCCCTGTTACCAATGCGATTTTTGTCTTGTCTTTGGTCATTGCCTTATCCTTTTACTGTTTCATTCAGATGTGTTCATCCTATGAGTAAAAGTAAGGGTTTTGAATACACAGACCTCGCAATTTATTGCCTAATCCTCCAAAGCCCTCTTTTAGGAATGGCTCAAGATGCTCTATGATGAGCAAAAGGAAATGGTTAAATCAATCAAAATACTAGCATGGCGATTGAAATGCTCAACCAAGTAATAAACCAAGATGCGATCGGCAATCAGTGTCAAGAACTGGCGGCATTGCTAACTCGGCACACCCAAGGCAAGGGGAACGGTTTTCATACAACAGCTATAGATCAGCTAGAATTTACGCGAGAATCTTCTGCTTCCACCCCACTACATGGTGTCTATGAACCTATTCTCGGCATTATCGTTCAGGGTCAAAAAGAAGCGTTGCTGGGGGAGGAAACCTATCGTTATGGCGCGGCTCAATATCTTGTTATTTCAGTTGATTTGCCCCTGAGCGGATTTGTTGTAGAGGCCACTCCTGATAAGCCGTATTTAGGATTTAAACTAAATCTCGACCCCCGTCAACTCTGCGACATTATTACGGCCCAAACCAAGCCAAGTGCGAATAAGAAAGAAAACTCTGTTAGAGGCTTGTTTGTCAGCACCGCCGATGCACCTTTGCTCGATTGCGCCCTCAGACTGACACGACTTTTGGATACGCCGCAGGATATCCCGATTCTCGCACCGATGATTATCCGCGAAATCTATTATCGTCTTTTAATGGGTGAGCAAGGCGAAGCTGTCCGCCAAATCGCAACATCTGGCAGCAATATGCAGCGCATCGCTGAGGTGCTCAAACTGATTAAAACTGATTTTGTAAAACCGATGCGTGTTGAGGATTTGGCAGGACAAGCCAATATGTCTCCTTCATCTTTCCATTACCATTTCAAGGAAGTGACATCGATGAGTCCACTTCAATATCAAAAGCAATTAAGACTATTAGAAGCACGTCGCCTGATGCTTGCCGAAAACTCCGATGCAGCAAATGCTGCCTATCAGGTGGGTTATGAAAGCCCCTCACAGTTCAGCCGCGAATATTCTCGGATGTTCGGTGCGCCGCCGATTAAAGATATTGAGCGTTTGCGTACTGCTTGAGCGTAACTGTTTCGACTATATTGGTTTTGTGACCGTTAACACAAGTGGAGGATGAAAGCAATGCAATATAGCGGTACATGGCGTATCACAGAGATGGCAATGTGGGATAGTGATTACTTGGACATGGAAGTTGAAGCCTATATCGAGATTGATGAAACAGGTTCAGGAGAATTTCAATTCGGTTTAGTATCAGGTGAAATTGACGGCGAAGTCGTAAAAGATGGAAAAGATCAGCGATTTGAGTTTACATGGGATGGTAATGACGAGAACGATCCTGCATTTGGTAGCGGTTGGCTCAAATTAAAGGATAAAAACTCCATAGATGGTCGAATCAAATTCCACCAAGGCGACAGTTCTAGTCTTGTTGCAAAACGCATGAAATAAGAAATCAGCGATCGTACTATTTTAGACCATTTTTTTTAAACCGCAGATGAACGCAGATAAAATCCCATCCGCGTTCATCTGTGTCCATCCGCTGATATCTGCGGTAACAAAATCCCAATCTAACCAATAACCAATAACAACTGACTTAGGTTTTTCATGAAGGATTAATCGGAAAATCGCCCTCACTATCAACGTCTGCGGCACTTTTAACTAAATCCAAAAACGCAAAGACGGCCGGAATCAACAACCCATCCCTCAAAACAGCCACCCCAATTACCCTTTCAAAATCAGCAGGTAAACTGCAAACTTTGACCGAAGACGGTATCGGTTCCGCCGCCAAACGGGGAAGAATTGCTGTACCCAAACCTTGCATCACCATACTGACAATAGTTGAATCTTCGCTGAGTTCGTACGCGATATTTAAGGGAAACCCCGAAGTTGTCAAATATTTTCGCAGCGGTACAGAACAAGAATTTTCGACGGGCTGCAAAATCAACGGATAAGCCGCTAATTCTTTCCAGGTAATCTTAGCACTTGACAATTTGGCCGTTGGCGGCAGCAACACAACATATTTATCCCGCAAAATTTCTCTAGTTTCAAATTCATCGGAGATGGGAAGAGAGACAAAGCCGATGTCTGCTTTGCCCGATCGCAAAGCCTCTTCCACAGCTTGGGTATAATAAACTTCGGTAATGCTGACCGTAATTTTGGGAAAGCAACTGCGAAATTTAGCAATAATACCCGGTAGGATATGAGTTGCGACACTCCGAAAAGTAACTATCCGTACCTGGCCTCCCTGCAAACCTTTTTCTAAATCCGCTTCTTTGACCATCATTTCTAAGGCGCAGGCTATTTGACGCCCGTGACTCACTACCCTTTCCCCCACCGGCGTCAGTTGAGCACCGTGTCGCCCCCGGTGGAACAATTGCACTCCCAATTCTGTTTCTAAAGAGGCGATGGCGTGGCTGACGGCGGATTGGGACAGTTCCAATTGCAAAGCCGCCTCGCTAAAGTTTTCACAGTCTGCTACAGCTATCAAAGCTTGAATCTGAGAGAGTTTCATCCGCCGCGTATTGATTTCGTTCATAGCGTTTGTGCCAGTAGTACGCAAATTGTCACAAGGGCTTCGATATATCGATTTTATTCATACAACCTATGCAAGCAATGCTTTGATTGTTAATTGCCGCAGAGTTAAGGTTAATTTATCAGGTAACAGAGAGACTTTTACAGGGCTTGCACGACAACAATATTGTGCTGTACTTGCGTTGAATTTATTACAGTCGCAAGCTATTTTTTGTAATTTTAGTGGTGCAATTTTTGTAAAAGTCATCACTTTAAGGTGTTGGCTATGTCTACTTACAACAGTCGGATCAACCCCCGAATCATGATGTTTTTTTTGATAGCTGATCGAGCTAAACCATCCGAAAAACCGAAAGGGCTATCTCTCTTTTCAGCTATAAAAAAAATAGGGCAGTTTTTGCTCTACCTCATTTCTAGTGAGGACGAACTGAGAATTTGGCAGACGTGCGATCGCTATGGTAACACTTGGTGGCACGGTTGCGATCGGGCGACTGGTCGTTCTACCTGCGTGGCGACGGATGATGAAATGCGCGCTTGGCTCGATCGGCGTTATTGCCAATAACAGTGTGTGGGTTGCGTGGAAATGAAGTGAAATACAGCCCTCGATTAGAAATTACCAATTAGCAATTACCAAGTAGCAATTACCAATTACCAAGTAGGAGATGCTATGCTTCAAATATCTTCCGAATGTGCAGCGCCAGATCGCATTATTCTGATGGAAAACGAGGTATACAGATTGCCTCAAACTCATCGAAAAATTCAAGTTTTGTCAGGAATTGCTTGGATCACGCTTGACCAACAGGACATCATCTTGCAAAGTTCTGAAAAAGCATCGCTTCCACCCAGCAAAAACTTTGCTGTCATATCCGCTCTCAACAATATGCCGCTGATTATGGCAGTCTGGCAAGACAAAAACCCAGTCAGAACCTAGGGATTGAGAAAAAATTTGGCAGGAACACCCCAAAAAGCTCTATCTTAATAGTTATCACTTAGCTATTGGAGGACTCGATCGGTGCACCGCCGCTCTTATCACTTCAGCTATCTCGCAGCTATAAGTATTGTCTTATCGCCCGCACTCAGCTTGCTGGCAATTTCCGACGCCCGGGCTTATGGCCCAATTATAAATGCGAGGCGCGCCCAAGCGAGCGATCACGCTCAGGCAACTGACCCCAAAACGCAAGCAGACCAACTTTTTGAAACAGGAGTAAAACAGCACCGCGAGGGTTTGTTTCGAGAAGCAATCGAGACTTTTGAGCAAGTTTTGGCAATCCGTAAGCAACTCGGCGACCAAGCGGGAATCGGAGAAACCCTCAACAATATGGGGGAAGTTTATGGCGAAATGGGTTTGACGCCCAAAGCTTTGGAAGTTTTGCGGCAAGCTTTAGTCATTCACCGAGAAATCAGCGGAGGGCGTCGTATAGCGCGCACTCTCAATCTCATCGGTTTCGTTAACCGGATTGGGGACAATTTTTCCGAAGCGATGAAACTGCACCAAGAAGCTTTGGAACTGGCCAAAACTACCAACGACCAAATTGAAATTGGAGAATCCCTCCACAACATCGCGGCCGTGTACGCAGAACAGGTAGATTACGCCAAGGCGATCGAATTTTACCAACAAGCGCGGACGATTCGCACGGCCGCCGGCGATCGGCGCGATTTAGGCCGTACCCTCAATAACATGGGCGGCGTTTACTACAACATCGGCGACTTTAATAGAGCGATGGAATTTTATCACCAAGCTTTAGCAATTCGCCGGGAAATCGGAGACCGGGCTGGCGTCGGCCGCCTCCTCAACAACATGGCACTTACCTCTCGCAAACTCGGCAAAGATACTCAAGCGCTGATCTATTTTCAGCAAGCAATACCGATGTTAGAAGCAATCGGTGACAAGACAAGTATCGGACGCTTGCTCAACAATATGGGCGCAATTCATGAAAGTCTCGGTCAAAATGCTGAAGCTCTCGAATCCTACGAGGAAGCTTTAAAAATTGCTCGTGAGGGCGGTGATAAAGCCGGAGAAACTACAGCGATGGAGGGCATTAAGCGATTGTCTTCCAGTCAGCTTGTACCGCAATAAGAGTAGTTAGTAAGTCGGGTCGAAGGAAGTAAAACTAGATATTTAAGGAATTGAAAATGATAGGTTTTTGAACAATAACTTGCTATGATTGCCTGGATGTAACATTAATCAGCCAGTGCCTCGCAACGATATTGACAGTATCAGAGAGAAAATTCGCCTCCGCCAGTACGATATGTCAGCCCACGCAATGGAAGAAATGGCTGAGGACTTGCTGACTATCCTGGATGTAGAAGAGGCGGTTCTGAGTGGTCAGATTATCCGGGTTGAAAAAGACGACCCCAGAGGTACAAAATATGTAGTAGTGGGGACTGCACTGGATCGACAAACACCTGTTGGAGTGGTTGGACGTTTCGCTAGTAACGGACGTTATCTAATCATCACGGTTTATGAAGTCACTCAACTTAATGGCTAATCGTATGTATAAATACAGATGTGAGTATTGCGAAGGAACCGTTCAACCCCGCACTGTCAAGCGCGAGGCATTCAAACATAAAAATGGATTTGTCATTCTTGAAGATGTGACCATCGGTGTTTGCGATAACTGCGGCAATCGATACTATTCAGCCGATATTCTTCATGCGGTTCATGCCGTTGCAACTGGAGCGAGATTGCCTGAAAGAACCGAACAAATTCCGGTTACTCATTTAGAATCAGCATAACCAGTGGAGCGCTTTAATTTCATTAAAACGCTGTGACGATAAAGGAGACTGTCCGGGGGTTAAGATTGGAAACTATCGACTTTGGCTATGATTTGACATTCATCTGCAAGTCGTTGTAGAATTGCTTGCCAAAAATATATAACTAAAAAAGAGGAAAAAGGCTTCAGGGGCGCTATAATTTGATTAATATCGCGATCGCAAGATAGAAACAGTTTCTGTAGTAATTCGTCTGCGAGAGCGGCTGCACAACAATTAATCTCAGCTATGGATATCCGTACCGAAAAGCCAGAAGATGTAGAAGCTGTTCGTAACATTAATGTTGCGGCATTCGGGCGAGAAAATGAGGCTAACTTAGTCGATCGATTGCGGGGAATTGCATCTACATTTTCCTTCGTTGCCGTACAATCCGATCGCATTGTGGGACACATTTTCTTCAGTCCGGTTGTAGTGGAAGGAAAATGTTCTAGGAATTTATCGATTCTAGGGTTGGCGCCAGTCGCAGTTCTACCCAACTATCAGCGGCAAGGTATCGGAACGCTGCTGATTCGGGAAGGTTTAAAAGAGTGCGCGCGATCGGGATTTCAGGCAGTAGTTGTGCTGGGTCATCCAGATTTTTATCCGCGTTTTGGGTTCATTCCTGCTAGTAGAAAGAGCTTAAAATGTGAATATGATGTGCCCGATGAAGCGTTTATGGTGTTGGAGTTAGAAAGCGGAGCCTTGCAGGATTGCAGCGGCACGGTGAAGTATCGATCGGAGTTTAGTCTATGCGAGTGATATAGCCTTTCTCAGTAACATGAGGTACTGTCGGGCATAGGGCATAGGGCATAGGGCATAGGACATAGGGCATAGGGCATACCTCACTTTCTTGAGAACCGCTATATTAATTCCGCCCTTCATCGGAATTATTCATCTCTGTCTGATCTCCCTCTGCGTTCTCTGCGTTCTCTGCGGTTAAATCATTCCGATGCAACCGGAACTGATCTGACGCAGTGGCGGTTTTTATCGTGATGTATCGTAAAAAATTATAAAAATAACATTTAGTATTCACAATGGAAAATGGTTGTGCTGTACTTGCCTTTGTGAACCATAAAACCTGTACAACTATTGCCCAGCCGAGTTATTTAAACGCCCCCTTTTCCCTTCTCCGCTTTTGCACCTTGCAAAGCAAAAACGGGAGTCAGAGCAGATTTACCCTTCAGAGCAAGAGATCCCAAAGCCTCGCAAATAAAGTTTAGCTCGATCGACTCAAACACCCTTTCACCAATCAAAATTTGGTTTTCCGCCGCCTTGCTCATCAACCGAGCCGCCGTATTCACCGTATCACCGAGGATATTAAACTCCCTGCGCCCTCGCGGTTCCCCAACCTCAGCAGCAAACACCGGCCCCCGCGACAGCCCAATTTGACAGCTTACTTTTACTTCTTCACCCGCAATCATTACCAGAGGCAAACCTGCAATGATATCTCGGATCGCAATCGCCGCACTAGCCGCGCGGCTGGCGTCATCCGTGTGAGCGTCGGGCACGCCAAAATAAATCAGCATATCCGAACCGTCTAAGTGCGCCGTTACTTTTTGCAACACGCCCCCTTTAGCTGAGACTACAGCATCAATCGACGCAAACACACGAGAAAAAGCCACTATCAGATTGACTTCTTCCTCCGGCGAGGCTTTCTCCACAGACTCCGGTAAACCAATCAAGTTGACAAACATCACCGTCGGTTCAGGAAAATCTGGCGGAATTTTCCGCCTGTCTGCATTTTCCACCAGCAGTCTCAGGATAGTTTTGGGAATATAACTAGCAAGGGGTTCAAGCCGATTCACAGCTTCCCCGATTTCTTTTACCAAGCCCGCAACGCTGCGATCGAGCAAGACCGAACTCGGCATCCGCCGTCCAGTCAAAGTGATATCATACTCTCCGAGTCGATCGTCCGTTAAATCGTCCGCCACCAAAAAATAACCCTGTTTCCCAGGTTCAAAACGAAATTGCTCTCCCAAAGACTCTCTAGCAGTTTCAGTCACACACACCCGCCCCACAGTCCCAGAACCCTCAGCTTGCTTGGCTTGCTGGACTGAATGCCCCAGCAGTACGTGAGCCATCCGCAGCGGGGTACCGATGTCAGCACTAATATAGCGACCGCAGTGGATGCCCACCCGCATCCTCAAAGACAAAACACCCCGCGCCGTTTCAATATTCGCAAATTCAGCCATCGCCCGCTGCATCCGCAAACCCGCCCGCACCGCCCTCGCTGTATCCTCTTGGTAAACCCCTGACGGAAACTGCACCAGCATCGCATCTCCGGTAAACTCCAGCAAATCCCCGCCCGATTTGCTGACAATTTCAATCATTGAGGCAAAATAGTCGTTAATCACGCCCAGCAGGCTTTCAGCTCCCTTACGCCCCTGGGTAGCGTTCGCTTCCAACAGCGAGGTAAACCCTGCCAAATCGGTGAACAGCAAGGTGCCCGTTTGCCACTGGTAGCGCACCTCGCCCGGGTTGGGCGGAGATTCGGACACGGGCCGGGGCACGTAGTCGTGGAGGATGTAGCGCAGAGTTCGCAGGTGATCGAAAACCCCCATTAGCGTAGCGGGGGACGGATCTACCCACGCAGCAGCGTACAGTTGAGCCGAAAGGAGTGATCGCAGCCGCAGTTCGATCGCAGCCAAGGGAGGATTGTAGGTTAATCTATTAATAATTTCCACCTAAGTTTATTCTTAAAAAATAGGGTAAGTTCGATCAATGTAGAGGCAACACCAATAGCTCGACTTTATACCATTATGATAAGTTTCCAGTGACTCCATACCAGCCAAACCCAGAACCCACTAGAGAAACTTCCGAAAGTCACAGCTTGCTAGCTCCCGATTTGATCCGAGCTGCTCGATCGGCCTATGGTATGTATCTGAAAGTGCATTCCGAGCAGATGCAGCGTCCGGCGGGTGTAGTTGTCAGTCAAGGAAGCGATCGAGGTCAGGTAATTTTTGCTTCGCAGCCGATTTTATTGCCCGGTGAACGTTTTGTTACTTTTGAGGAAATTGAATCTCAAATGTATTAATTGGGAAATGGGCATGGGGCATGGGGCATGGGGCATGGGGCATGGGGCATTGACAACTAATATTTATGTTGGCTCGAACGAGTATCAAAAAATAGGTTGGTAGTGAGAACTTTAGTCCTAAGAATTTGACTTTTGACTAAAGTCCCTACTACAAACCTTATGGGTAATTGACCGGACACAATCAACAATTAATAAATAACCACAGTCAATCGATTTTAGATTTTAGATTTTAGATTGAAGATTGACCCCACGGATAAATTCGGGGGGCAAGTTTCTCGGATACAGGTTTTTTATTTCTGGACGGATGAATCCGGGGGCTTGTATCCTGGATGCTTTCGGTCAACAGTGAACAGTCAACAGTGAACAGTCAACTTAATGGAAATAATCTTTAATTGCCTTGTCATGGCGATCGTCTTTATTTTAGGCTCCGCTATTGGCAGCTTTCTAAATGTGGTAGTCTATCGGTTGCCTGCGGGTTTGTCGGTGATCCACCCTCCTTCTCGCTGTCCCAAATGTTTAAATCAACTCAGAAATTACGAAAATATACCCGTGTTCGGTTGGCTGTGGCTGCGGGGACGCTGCAATCACTGCCACAGTCGCATTTCTGCCCGCTATCCGTTGGTGGAAGCAGCTACGGGTTTGCTGTTTTTGCTAATCTTTTGGCGGTTTGGCGTAACAGTGCAAACTCTTGGTTTTTGGGCTTTGTTTAGCTGGCTCTTGGCTTTGTCTTTGATTGATTGCGATACAATGACTTTGCCTAATTCTTTAACTCGATCGGGTTTGGTACTCGGCTTGGTTTTCCAGATGGCGAAAGGTTGGTGGCCGACTTTTAGTTTGATCGACTCGATACAGTATCTGGTACTCGATGGGATCGCCGGAGCAGTTGTCGGGTTGTGGCTGTTTGACGCGATCGGACTCGCCGGGACGATCGGTCTGGGGCAGAATGCTATGGGCGCCGGAGATACCAAATTAGCCGCCTTGATGGGAGCTTGGCTGGGCTGGAAATACTTGCTGCTAGCGGGATTTATTGCCTGTGTCGCCGGGGCTTTTGTTGGTGGTGGGGCGATCGCCCTCGGCTTGCTCGATCGGCGTCAACCCATGCCTTTCGGCCCGTTTCTGGCTCTCGGTACAGCAATTACTGCTCTGTGGGGCGAAGCGATCTTATCTACTTACTTGCAGTTGTTTTTCCCGAATTTTAGTTTCTGATGTGCCCGTAGTCAGGCGCGATCGAACATAATATTGTCTCAAAAATTGGTAAAATTGTTCCGTGTCTTGGATTACACTTACAACTACTAGCTTTCGTTGGGAAGCGGAATTAATGCAGCAGCTCCTAGCTGCTCATGAAATCCCCGCCCGGATTGTAGACTTGGGCATAGCATCTTATTTGGGTGCTGGAAGTGCTACAGCCCTGCAAGTTCTTCCAGAACACCAGCAAACAGCATCGCTCCTCATCAGTCCAGTTGAAGAGGACAATAGTCAGTAGTCAAGTCTGTTGTTTATTGTCAGTTGTTATGGGTTATGGGTTATGGGTTATTGGTTATTGGTTATTGGTTATTGGTTATTGGTAGCAGCTAACAAATAACAAATAACAAATAACAAATAACAAATAACAAATAACAAATAACAAATAACAAATAACAACAGTCAACAGTCAACAGTCAACAGTTAACAATTACCAAGTTTTAATGTCTCTATTTGATTGGTTTGCAAATCGACGAAAATCAGTACCGAACTCCCAAGAACGGCCGGAACGAGAAATTGCGGACGGACTTTGGAATAAATGCGAAGCTTGCGGTGCCCTCAGTTATACCAAAGACCTGCGAGCAAATCAAATGGTTTGCTTGGAATGCGGGCATCATATCAGAGTTTACAGTGACGATCGCATCGAGCAGTTGATCGATCCCAACACCTGGGTGCCCCTTAACGAAGGACTGCACGCCACAGATCCCCTGAAATTTCGCGATCGCAAAAAATATAGCGATCGACTCCGAGAATTTCAAGAAAAAACAGGCCACCTAGACGCCGTAGAAACAGGCATCGGCAAACTAGAAAATTTGCCCGTCGCCCTCGGAGTCATGGAATTTCAGTTCATCGGCGGCAGCATGGGCTCAGTAGTCGGAGAAAAGCTAACTCGCCTCATCGAACACGCCACGCGGGAACGCTTGTCCGTGATCATTGTCTGCGCTTCCGGTGGTGCAAGAATGCAAGAAGGAATGCTCAGCTTGATGCAAATGGCTAAGATTTCCGGGGCTCTGGAACGCCACCGGGAAGCGAGACTGCTTTACATCCCGATTTTGACCCACCCGACCACCGGCGGCGTCACCGCCAGTTTTGCCATGCTGGGAGACATTATAATTGCAGAGCCAAAAGCTACTGTGGCCTTTACGGGCGGCCGGGTAATCGAGCAAACTCTGCGGGAAAAGCTGCCGGAAAATTATCAAACTTCCGAATACTCCTTCGCCCACGGTTTTGTAGACTTGATTGTACCCCGGACTCAATTAAAGAAAACTCTTGGTCAGCTCATCAGCCTCCATCAGCCCCAGCCTTTCTTAGCCAACTCGGAATTCCCCGCCCTCGAAGCCAGCGACAACCACGCTTTGCCGCCGCAGACTCACGCTTTCAAACTTTCTCCCTAAGCTGCTGCGCCGCCTGATTGTCTGTTGGTGAGTGGGGGGCACAGAGGAAATTGCTGAGGAATTGCTCAAAACCCGGCTTCTACCAAAAATATTTGAGTTGGGTAACGAGACGTTCACGCAGAAACTGGGTTTTGAACCCCGCCCGCCCAACTCCTATTGGTAATAACGACCCAGCAGTGGGATGATATTGATCGGAAGTTGATTGGCCCTGAAGTTAGGCTGGGCAAAAATGCCTAGTCGCAGTTAGCGGTTAGTTAGCTTGCGATCGAACAAAATCTCAGAACAAACTAACAGAACAAGCTAACAGCGCTTTCTACAATTGTCCGGCTTTCAGTTAATAGCCGTCAACTCAATTTTGACCTGTCAGCGACCTAAAAATTATGGGTTTTGCAGACCTGTCCATCGCAGAAATAGCAGAGGACTTCAACGTCCCTGTTGAAGACGTGATCCGCTTGTGCGATGAGTTGGAAATTGCCTACAAGCACCCTCAAACCCGTTTGGCTTTGGAGGATGTTAAGGCAATTATGTCCACTCTCGAAAAAAGGCGCGACTCAAAACTTCTTGCAGATTAGATCGCAAAATTCCTCTACCTTTAAAGGTATGGCTGCACAAACTTTCGCCCGTTGTTGCAGAATCAGGGAATTTTGAACACAAATCTGTTTGCCAGGTATGATCTCTTAGCGTTCAATAATTTGCCGGATTTTTTTAAGGAGAACCATGCTTAAAAGATATTTCATTGCTCTGACCGCTGTATTCTTGAGCTTTCAGTTATTTGTCAGCAGTGCGATGGCTGTCGAACTGAGTCCTGAACTTCGCACTGTGACTTTGAATGACAAGGGTGCTCCAGTGGTGCTGAGCCTCAAACAAGTTCAGCAAGGCAAACGCCTATTCAATTCGGCTTGCGCTCAATGTCACGCTGCGGGCATGACAAAAACTGACCCGAACGTGAATTTGAGCCCGGAAACTCTGGCTTTGGCCAACCCGCCCCGGAATAATATTGAGTCGCTGGTGGACTTTATGAAAAATCCCACCACTTATGACGGGTTTGAGGAAATTTCGGAACTGCATCCGAGCATGAAGAGTGCGGATATTTTCGCTGAGATGAGAAATCTCTCGGATGACGATTTGTACGCGATTGCCGGTCACATTCTGTTGCAGCCAAAAATTGTCTCCAAGCAGTGGGCTGGTGGCAAAGGCGCTCGCTAATCGATTTTAGATTTTAGATTTTGGATTTTGGATTGGGAGAGGGCTGAAGTTCGGCAAGAATTGCTGGCTGGTCGTTTTTCGCTCTAAAATCTGAAATCTAAAATTTACCGGCTGCTCATTGATTATCGCAAAAGGTTGTAGTCCCTCATGCTGCGTCGTGGTGCTTTTGTCTGCTTTCTGTTGGGGATGTTAATTATTTTGCCACTCGTGCTGTTGGCTCCTCAACCTGTTTTGGCTGCTGCCGATTCTTACGTGAATAGGTATTTACAAGCCAGCGAACCTGTGGCTCTGGAGTTGGACTCTGAGGGACATACTCGCTTGTTTTCGACTCAGGATTTGTCTGCGGGCAAGGTATTGTTCGAGCAAAATTGCCTCAATTGTCACGTCGGAGGAGCTAATTTGCCAGATCCGACGATATCTCTGTCTTTGGCTGACCTCAAGGGGGCAACGCCTCCCCGCAACAATATCAATAGTCTGGTGGCGTATCTGAGAGAACCGATGACTTATGACGGTACTGAGGAGACTTTTTGGTGCCGCCAAGTGCCGGAAAGCTGGATGCCACAGGCTGAGATTGAAAATTTAGCGGCTTTTGTGATCCGGGCTGCTCAGAAAGCTCCGGGCTGGGGCGTGGAGAATTTTGAGAGTTGAACTGCCACTGCCAAAAAGTGGTAAATTACTCGAAAGAAGGCGATACGACTGCGCGATCGCGCCTGTTTTAACAGGTAAAATATCTAAAGAATCACCCTTTGCGTGTCCATTAGAGGAGAACTGCGTTGAAAAGACTCTTATCGATCGCCCTGTTAGCGATCGCAATTTTTACCGTCGGCTTTGGTCGCCCTGCTTTGGCAGGTGATGCTGTTAAAGGAGCTAAAATCTTTAGCTCCAACTGTGCTGCTTGTCACATCGGTGGCGGCAACGTGGTTATGGCCATGAAAACCTTGAAAAAAGAAGCTCTTGAGAAGTACGGCATGAATTCTCTGGAAGCTATTACCACTCAGGTAACTAAGGGCAAAAATGCTATGCCTGCTTTCGGTGCCAAGTTGAAGCCCGAACAAATCGAGGATGTAGCAACCTACGTGCTCGAGCAATCTGAGAAAGACTGGAAAGGCTAAACTGCCTCTTTGAAGTCGGGCAGCCTGGGCGGGTTTGATTTAATTTAAAACTTGTCCTCCCGATCGCACCCTCTCTCACCCTTTGGCGAATAAATATCGGTTTGCAGCGATCTTAACCTATTTGGGAAAGCGCGCCAGAAATCCAATTTTTATTAGCTCAAGGGTGAGGGAGGGACATTTTATTTTAGATTTTAGATTTTAGATTTTAGATTTTGGATTGAAGAATTGAAGAATTGAAGAATTGAAGATTTGAAAATTTAAAGATTTGAGATTGCTAAATGCTGACTTTGTATAAACTGTCAAGCACCTAATATTAAGATTCATGTATGGAAGCCAGTCATAAATTGGGGTGGTGTGCTAGGATGTAAACCCTTTACTAGCAAAGCCTTGAAATCCAAATTAAAGTCGATCGGGGATCTGGAATCTACACCTGCCATGAACGTAAAAACATCAGCAAAAGTTAAAACTCAAGTTAAAACTCTCGGAGACGCTGCATCTGGGGCGATTGAGAAATATTTCCGCAAAAGTGTAGCGCACGAGGCTGAAGTTATCAAAGACAAAGACGCGGAAGAACTTCATCAAATGCGCGTGGGATTGAGACGTTTGCGATCGGCTGTGACTGGTTTTGCTCCGGTTTTAGATTGGCCAAAAGAGGCTTCTGAACGTAAAATTGGTAAGGTGGGGCGGATTTTGGGAACTCTCAGGGATTTGGATGTGATGCTCGAAAGTCTCCAAAACCGCTATTACCGGAATTTGCCGACTGACGAACAGGAAGTTTTGGATAAGGCTTTGTCGAATTTGCTCAAACAGCGCCACCGGGCTTTGAAAGAGGTGAGGGCGATTTTAGATCACAAAAGCTACGAATCGCTGAAGGAGTCGATCGAGGATTGGCTGGAAAAACCGAAGTTTCAGGCGATCGAACATTTGCCAATTGCTGAGGTTTTGCCAGATTTACTGTTACCTCAAGTCAGTGAGTTTTTCCTGCATCCGGCTTGGCTGTTGGGTACAGAATATGAAGATGGCAAAGTTAAAGTTGTTGATGATTTAAATGCTGAGGCTGTCGAAGAGAAGTTAGCAGCCGAGGGAACTATTCTGCACGATTTGCGGAAGCAAGCGAAGCGGGTTCGCTATTTGATGAATCTGTTTGGGGATTTTTACAGCGAGACTTACGAAGCTTATGTCGAAGATGTGAAAGCTATTCAGGAATGTTTGGGCGATATTCAAGACAGTGAAGTTTTAGGCGAGTTTCTGACAGATTTTGTCGATCGCGATCTGAAAAAAGAGTTGCCGAAGTTGGCTGGTGTGTTGGCCGAAAATCGCTATGCAGCTTGGCAAAAATGGCAGGTTTTGCAACGCAGGTATTTGAATTCGGAAATTCGGCAAGGTTTGCGATCTGCTTTAATTCATCCTGTGGTTAAAGATGGTGCTAATGGAAAGTTGCCCCAGGAAAGTTAGGTTTTTCTGGCCCAGAGAATGCGATCGACTGCCGGGAGGGACTAAAAGAGGGATATTTGTAGGGACACGGCATTGCAGTGTCCTTCATTGTGTAACTCAATAAAGGGCGATCGCTCTTGGGCATAGGTTAAATAAACCACCTTAACAATTCCTCTTTCCAGTAATATCGTTTCCGGTTGCATCGGAATCATAAAATCGAGTCAACAGTTAACACTCAAATATTCAGTTTTTCGACCCGCCCGTCAACAGTCAACAGTCAACAATCATTCCGGTGTAACCGGAATTGATATAACGAGTTAAAATCAGAATTACTTCAGCAGCGTGAAGTAAAAGAAAGGGCGATCGCGTTTTTTACCATAGCAACTCACGACTGCAACCACTTCATAAACTTATTCGTCGCAGTACCAATAGACTCTCCGACTTGTTTCTTCAACCGCCACCGCTGAAACGCTTTTTCGTAATCTTCCCCTTCAGTTTGATAAACATTCCAAGCATTCAGCGACAATCCTAATCCCCACGTTAGTAAAATGAACAGTGACCAAGAAAGCTCGTGCGAACCTGCTAGATTAAACAAAACTAGAAAAGTATTGATAATTGCGTACTTGGTCACATTTTTCTGCAATTTGCGACGACGGTAAGAGTTAAAAACCAGCTTTTCTTGAAATTCTCCTCTAGTTGCTAACCATTGCTGTTCCGCTGCTACAATATCCTGTTCGGAAATGCCCAATTCCGCTGCAATCTCGAAAAGCTGCACTCTGGATAATTCGCCTTCATCCTGTCGGCGCGCGATCGCAAGCTGTAAAATACCCTGAGCATCCTCTGAACCGTAAATGTGATTTATTTGACTTTCATTTGTCGCCATAAGAGGTTTCCTATAATTCCTGACATCCTTTCTATGATAGATATAGACGCAGTTAAACGACAGGTAGTGACATTGGCGGATTTCAACACCCGGACATTTGAGTGAGCGAGACTCCTGACTATGAGAGGGGAAATCGAAGAACCGATATATTTCCCCAAATTGCAACTAATTAATTTCCCGAACTGTGACTAAGTTTGCTATCTCGTTTCAACATAAATTGATAAAATATCCCAAACAAAATCACCGCAATCATTCCCACCACTAAAGAACCTTCACCCTCATGCCAATATTTAAACAAATCTAGGCGATTAGATGCAACTAACAATGCCATTCCCGCCACTCGCAAAACATTAATAATAAAACCACAAATGACCGCGAAACCTATTACCAAAGCCTTATTTTGTTTAGTTGGAAACATCAACAAACAAATTACAGCTAAACCTAATAAGTAATTCATTGCCTCTATACCCGAACAACCCCCATTTACCAACACCCTTCCTGTTGGCAAAGCAACATAATTACCGTCGCGTGTTACATCAAAACCGACATACCACAAAGAATAATGAGCAAATTTAGCAGTAAGTGAGGTAACAAAATCCACGAAAGGTAACGTAAGGACACTGGGGGTGCCATGAAAAAATAGTATTACCAATTCACGCCAATATAGTTTTAAGTTCTGAAAACCTACCGCAATTAGGCTCAAACCTAAACCAGACAAAAAAGGTGCAAGTCTTAAAAAAGGATCGAATTTACTGGAAACCACAGCACTTTGAAATAGAATAAAAGCTATTAATAGCGTCCCTGCTATTGTCGATAATAGGTCACTTTTTATCTCACTCTTTTTGAGAATATCCTGGTTGTCCCAAAGCAGGGAACCCACAGCGAACCAAAAAACTATACTCATCCAAAAATGAGCCACATCGTCCAGTTTCCACAGGAGTGTCATATTCAGAGTTACTAAAGCTGTGGCGATAATGATGAGCCAAAAAATTTTTCTCTTGAACATTTTAGATATTCGTTATTAGTTGATTGATGAGAGCCATACTGCGGACAGTTATTGATTGCAAACCCTAGAATAAGGGTTTCCCGGCGATTCGGTAATCGAAGTACCAACGGAAAATTGAGGGTTTCAGACTACAAACTAAAAACAGTCCAGACTATTGTTAGATCATATCATAAAAATAGTAGGGGAGGTGGACAACTCAGTAGCTTGAACCCCTCCTACCCAAAGGACTCGGAGGATGTTAAGCGCCGTAAATCTTTGAGATGAGGTTAGGAAACACTCTGGAATTTGATGAATGGTGAGACTCAGAGGCAACGCATCGCTCAGCATTAGGACACCTATTGAAAAGACTACTACTCGAAATGATTGGTTCGATGCCTAGCGCTTGCTTACTTGGCCCCTGTAAGCAAATACTAAAAAGCGAGTGAATCAACAAAAATTAAAAATAAGTAGCCTCAATGATGCTTGCATTTGTTGAGAGTAGACGTAATTGGCACTCTGCACGGTGTGACACTGAGGTTCGAGTAAATACGGCTGAGCGAGTTAGAGTTCGAGCAATGATCAATGGTGATTATCTCCTTTTAAAGAATCTCAGTGTCTTTATAGCAATCCTAAATCATTTGTGAATTTCTTCCTCAGAGCGGGTTCGGGGTGGGTTGGGGTGGGGTAAAAAATTTACGACTCCTGCAAGGATTGCTATAGGGAAATACTTCACAAACAGCCTTACGGTAGTTCTTAAATGCGCTGTCTAGGGGGATTTGACTGAGATAGGGAGCATCTCAATGAAAGCAGCCCAGCTAGAAATTGGAGCCAGGAGAAAGAAGGAAGGAGCCCGAAGAAGTGTTTTTACAAATATGAGATGCTCCCTTGATCTCGGCTTCCAAGTCGGGGGTGTTCACGGTGGCACGCTATCAGATACTAAAAACCTGGTTTCACCAAGAAACCAGGTTTTTAGCTCGGACATAAAATAATCAGTGTGGCATCAAGCCAGAATCGAAAATGAGTTCAAACGATCGCCTATTCAGATTTTTGAGCCTGAGCGCGTTGCTTTTTGAACATAGTACCAAACCCAACAGCGGCTCCAGCAGCAAGCATTGTTAAAGGTTCAGGAGTAGCTTCAGTGTTGCTAGTGCTGCTGATGTAAGAATCGCTTGCACCATTGGGTAAGGCTTGAACGTGCAAACCTAATTTTAAGGCACCAGTATTCAAAGCGGAAACTACGTCAGCATAATTTCCAGTAAACCTCACTCCCAAACTTTCGCTACCTTGGACAGCCCATTTATTACCACCACCATTATCCCTTGTGAAGGCATAGTCTGTGGTGAAGCCAGTACCACCTTGAGGCAATTGATCGCTACTAGCACCACCAGTAAAGGCTACATCACCAATGTTATTAATGTTAGCCACGGCATTAGACAGATAGCCATTATCATCAAACAGAACTTTACCGATAAACATACTAGGGGCGGCGGCATTTCCCGAGTTGAAGATGTTAAAAAGAACTGAGGAACCTTCGTCAATTACGTCAAATGAAAAGCTATTTACATAGGCATCTCCAGGCGTATCGCCACCAGTGATATTACCAAAGCTGAAGGCAGAGGCAGGTGCTGCGGAGACTGCACTAACAGCGGCGACACCGGCAACAGCTAAAATAGATTTGACTAAGTTTAATTGGAATTTCATGGTTGACACCTTTATTTTTTAAGTTAACTGGAAGCGGGTTTTTTTCCTTCACATATTCAATCTAAAGCAAAGCACAGGTTAATGCAAGTAGGTTTGATAAAGATTCGATGAAGATTGGGAATAAGCTGATGGGATTTAGGCAAAATGCCTAAGTTGATGGCTTCTAGCTAGCTATTTCCTATGGCGTGCATCAAAAAATAGGGGTGCTGCCATCCGGATTTTAGTCCGGACTTCTCTCTCTTTTAAAAAGCTATAACCCAGATCCCTAAACTGGGGTGCAACACAGCATAACTACTGATTAAACTAGAGTTCTTGCAAAAGTCAAATTCACCCCCCCAAGTCCCCCCTTATTCAGAGGGGGGAACAAGAATAATCTTGCCCCTCCCCAGATTTAAGGGCAGGGTTGGGGTGGGTGCTTTTTATTTTTGCAAGAACTCTACTCTTTTTAAGTGAAAAATTAGGTTTTTAATTCGTTCGCACTTTTCAATACTAGCCACTTCGCTACGCCACCCCTCTAGCGATGATTGGCCCTTTAACTGTGCCGCATCAATTCGGCTCAGTCCGTTGCGGAGATTGCTCACCCTCTAAGAGGTTTCCATGCCTAGTTGATACACTTGATTCCCAGGACTCAATTATAGATTTTAATAACAACCGTAGCGCTGCAAAGGTGTTGGAGATAGGCTTCCAAGTCAGGGGTGTTCACGGTGGCACGCTATCAGATACTAAAAAACCTGGTTTCACCAAGAAACCAGGTTTTTAGCTCGAACATAAAATAATCAGTGTGGCATCAAGCCAGAATCGAAAATGAGTTCAAACGATCGCCTATTCAGCTTTTTGAGCCTGAGCGCGTTGCTTTTTGAACATAGTACCAAACCCAACAGCGGCTCCAGCAGCAAGCATTGTTAAAGGTTCAGGAGTAGCTTCAGTGTTGCTAGTGCTGCTGATGTAAGAATCGCTTGCACCATTGGGTAAGGCTTGAACGTGCAAACCTAATTTTAAGGCACCAGTATTCAAAGCGGAAACTACGTCAGCATAATTTCCAGTAAACCTCACTCCCAAACTTTCGCTACCTTGGACAGCCCATTTATTACCACCACCATTATCCCTTGTGAAGGCATAGTCTGTGGTGAAGCCAGTACCACCTTGAGGCAATTGATCGCTACTAGCACCACCAGTAAAGGCTACATCACCAATGTTATTAATGTTAGCCACGGCATTAGACAGATAGCCATTATCATCAAACAGAACTTTACCGATAAACATACTAGGGGCGGCGGCATTTCCCGAGTTGAAGATGTTAAAAAGAACTGAGGAACCTTCGTCAATTACGTCAAATGAAAAGCTATTTACATAGGCATCTCCAGGCGTATCGCCACCAGTGATATTACCAAAGCTGAAGGCAGAGGCAGGTGCTGCGGAGACTGCACTAACAGCGGCGACACCGGCAACAGCTAAAATAGATTTGACTAAGTTTAATTGGAATTTCATGGTTGACACCTTTATTTTTTAAGTTAACTGGAAGCGGGTTTTTTTCCTTCACATATTCAATCTAAAGCAAAGCACAGGTTAATGCAAGTAGGTTTGATAAAGATTCGATGAAGATTGGGAATAAGCTGATGGGATTTAGGCAAAATGCCTAAGTTGATGGCTTCTAGCTAGCTATTTCCTATGGCGTGCATCAAAAAATAGGGGTGCTGCCATCCGGATTTTAGTCCGGACTTCTCTCTCTTTTAAAAAGTTATAACTCAGCTCCCTAAACTGGGGTGTCACACAGCATAATTACTGATTAAACTCTTTTCAAGCTCTAAAGTATGCCGTTAAAAAGTTTTTTATCCGTGAATGTACGGTAGAAAAGTTTAAGTGAGAGCTTGATTGCTGGGTAAAAACAAGTAAAAACCGATGGTGACAGTGGAAACTGCGGAATTTGGGCTATAACTCAGGACAAGATCTTGGATCATATTCGGTGCGTCGATTCTCCCTTTCGGATTCGGCAACCAGCGCAATTTAGACTTATATATTGCACCATTACCAAGAACCGGCTTTGGGGCCCGTTCCACAAAGAATGAGTTTTCTTGTGGGGAGTAGGGGGTGGGCAGGAGATGCCGCCCAAAACAGGCTTGTTGATCATGGTGCAACATCTCTGTTTAGAGACCAATGGTTTCGGTGCTCGTTATTATCTGTGACGCCGGAACTTTGGCAGACTAAAGGGACGACTCGACTTTCTGGGACATAGTTTTCGGAACACCTCTACCGTCAGGGCTGTTTCGGGGCAACCACGGGGGGATTGCCCCTACGGAAAACCAGCTTTTTGTAGGGTTCGTGCCAAGAATGCCGACCAATCCAGAATTTGTTAGGCCTTTGGTGGGATTGGGGCAGCCACGGGATTGGGGCAACCACGGGATTGGGGCAACCACGGGGGGATTGCCCCTACAAGAGAATGAAACAGCCCTGCGTCTACCGTCTGACTCTTTTAAGATACAAGGGGCGGGTTTTTGAGATTGTCAATTATTGGCTGGTATTGTTGGTGAACCCGCCCCTACCTTATTAGGGGTAATCGACCAGACATAATATGACAAGCTTACCCAGCAAAAGCGGAAAAACGCCGAAAATTCGATCGACTGGTGGGCCTGGTGCAACGAAGCCTGAGAGAGGGCCCGGAGGGAAAATAAACCGATTTTTCTGTCAATTAGTTACTGTAGCTGCCACTGGTGTAGGGTGATGGAAGGTGCAGCATTTTGCGATCGGGCGATCGTCCAATACCTGAATTCGCACTTTATATCGATAAAAAGCGCTTTTCACTGTCCCACCTGTTTCTTCAACCGCCACCGCCCAAATGCTTGTTCGTACTTTTCCCCTTCAGTTCGATCGACATTCCCAGCATTCAGCGACAATCCCAAGCCCCACCTTCGTAAAATCAACAGCCACCAATCAAGCCCGTGCACTGCTGCTATATCAATTTTTGCAGGAGTCGTAAATTTTTTACCCCACCCCAACCCTTCCCAAACTCGCGGGGAGGGAGTAAGAAATTCACAAATTATGCCAGGATTGCCATAACAGGTTTCCGATAATTCCTGACATCCTTTATATGAAAGATATAAGCGCAGTTAAACGGCAGGTAGTGGCATTTGCGGATTTCAACACCCTTTTAAGAACAGGCAAGATGTCTGTTCCACAAAAGAGTCTACTTATTGTGGAACAGGCATCTTGCCTGTGCCCGATAGAGGTACAAAATACCAATAACTAACCCAAAGTATACATCCAGCCATCCCTCCCGCAAATCCTCACAATTCCGTCCCAAACTACAGGCGTCGCCTCAAATGACAAACCCGGCTTAAATCTCCCCGATTCTATTACTTTCAAACGGTAAAACTCCCCTTTAGCATTTCTCAAAGCATTCTGATCTCCCGACTTCGCTCGTTCCCAATTCAAATTGAACAAATAAACACCGTTGTATCCCGCACTGATCAGTTTATTGCCATCGGTAAAAATCGGAGTTGAAATTGAAGAACCAATCGCTTTTTTAAATACTATTATCGGAGTATCGTAAGACTGGTTTCGCCAAGGCACAAAAGTTTTTTTACCTGTAATCATATCTTGGGAACCGATGTACAAATTGCCGTCGAGCGCATTTGTGGCAAACAGCGCCGGAAACTCCCCTGAATTGTACTCGTCGTTCAACGCCACCGAGCCAATTATCCCGCCTTCCCAGCTAGACAGTCGGCGATTTCCGGTAGGCAAAAACCATTCAACACTGGCATTCGGTTCTTTATTCGGATTCAGCTTCAGCACTCCGCCGTTGCCCTGAATGTATTGTTTTTCAATCGCACAAAACAGTTTCCCTGATTTAGAAATTACAGCACTTCCATCCAAATCTGAACCAGTATAGAAATCCCAAACTATCTTTTTAGTTTCAATGCTAATACCGTAAATATGACCGGAACCAGCAGCTATAAATATTCTATCTTTGAGCCGTGATGGCGATGACTCCGCTACCAAGTTGCCACGGTGCTTGCTGATATCTGCTGCTGCATAAAGCTGTACTTCTGACAAGATATCTGGCTGTTTAATTCCTTGTTTGAGCTTGGCACTGCTTGTGGAACTATCGAGAAAATAGCCGATCGCATTTTCCCCCGCATTGAACAAAACGCCACCGCCGATGTCCAAAGCGCTGCTGTCATTATCCCGGCTGTAGCTGGGCGTTTTCCTGATGTCTAATTTCCAAAGTTCCTTGCCAGTTCTAAAAGATATTGCCCTAAAACTTGGCACGACACTTTTGCCACCGCCACCACTGCGGCTGCCTTGCAAAATTACAATTTTGTTTTCGGCGCTAGCTTTTTGATCGATATAAATTGTTGATGAACCTTTGATTACATCATCAAACTTATAGCGCCAAACTTCTTTATTGGTGGCAATATCTATTTTTCGCAAATTGTGGTCATAAGCACCTATAATTAAATAAGTTTTTCCCCCGTCTCTGGTAATTGTCGGCTGTCCTGTCCAACCGGCACCGCTCCAAACTACAGACCGCTTTCCCAGAAAAGTCCGGCCACTGCCGAGTTGAAATTTGTCGATTAACTTCAAACTTTTCGGAACACCTCTGCCGTAGAACCGACGCTTGTCGTTACCTAAAAAGGTCGGGACTAATAATTCTATTTCTGGGTCTGCTTTAGCGAGAAGATTGTTAAGATTAGTTTCTAATAAAGCTTGCTCCGAGGATTCAGTTTGGATCAGTCTGATAACAGCAGGAGGAACAGCAGCACTCAGCAAAAATTGTCCTAGCTGTTGATTGAAGGTTCTCCGAGATGATAAGCTCATACTAGATCGAGATAATCAGCCTTAATATTAAAACATAATTATCAACAACAACTCAACTAAAACATCTCGCGCTAAACTGCTATAGAACTGACAAGCTTACTCAGCACGAGTTAAAGTGGATTTGATTATGGTCAACCGTCTTGCTCAATCCCAAAGCCTTTACCTGCGGAAACACGCCGAAAATCCGATCGACTGGTGGCCCTGGTGCGACGAAGCCCTAGAAACGGCCCGAAGCGAAAATAAACCGATTTTCCTGTCAATTGGCTACTCTAGCTGCCACTGGTGTACGGTGATGGAAGGGGAAGCATTTTCCGATCGCGCGATCGCCCAATACATGAATTCGCATTTTATACCGATAAAAGTCGATCGCGAAGAACGCCCGGATATTGACAGCATTTATATGCAAACCTTGCAAATGATGACCGGTCAAGGCGGTTGGCCGCTCAACGTTTTTCTCACTCCAGACGAGCGAGTTCCCTTCTACGGAGGCACTTATTTCCCCGTAGAACCGCGCTACGGACGGCCGGGATTTTTAGAAGTTTTGCAAGCAATTCGCCGCTTTTACGACACAGAAAAAGGCAAAGTAGAAGCCTTCAAAGCAGAGATTTTAGGCAATCTCCAACAGACGGCAGCGCTGTCAGGAGTAACCGCCGAATTAAATCGCGAACTCTTCCAAAAAGGCTTAGAACTCAACACCGGAATTATTGCGGGCAGCAACCCCGGCCCCAGTTTTCCGATGATACCTTATGCTGATCTAGCACTGCGGGGAACGCGATTTAATTTTGAGTCAAAATACGACAGCACACAAGTCTGCACTCAGCGCGGATTAGACTTAGCATTGGGCGGCATTTACGACCACGTAGGAGGCGGATTTCACCGCTATACGGTTGATGCGACTTGGACTGTGCCTCACTTTGAAAAAATGCTCTACGACAACGGTCAAATTGTTGAGTATTTAGCAAATTTGTGGAGCGCGGGAATACAAGAACCCGCTTTTGAAAGTGCGATCGCGGGGACAGTAGAATGGTTGAAGCGAGAAATGATTGCGCCAACAGGCTATTTTTATGCTGCACAGGATGCGGACAGCTTTAACACTTCTGAAGAAGTTGAACCGGAAGAAGGAGCATTTTATGTCTGGACTTATGCCGAACTCGAAGCACTATTAACTGCTGAGGAATTGGCGGAAATTAAAGCACAGTTTACTGTTAGTCGCAGCGGCAATTTTGAAGGCAAGAATGTATTGCAGCGCCGCCATCAGGGAAAAGTGAGCGACACGGTAGAAACGGCTTTGGCTAAACTTTTTGCTGTGCGTTACGGTGCCAAGCCCGATACTGTAAAAACCTTTCCGCCAGCGCGCAACAATCAAGAAGCTAAAAACGACAGTTGGCCGGGTAGAATTCCCGCCGTTACTGACACGAAAATGATTGCTGCTTGGAATAGCTTAATGATTTCGGGTTTAGCCCGCGCTGCGGCTGTTTTTGGGAATTGGGAATATCTGGAATTAGCTGTGAAAGCGGCTAAGTTTATTTTAGAAAATCAGTGGAGGGATGGGCGGTTTCAGCGGTTGAATTATGACGGACAATCTGCTGTTACCGCGCAGTCGGAAGATTATGCTTTGTTTGTGAAAGCATTGTTGGATTTGCACCAAGCAAGTTTGACTTTAGGCAATGGGGAAGAGGCAAAACAGTTGCCGAATTCTCTGTTTTGGTTGGAGAAAGCTGTGCAGGTGCAAGAAGAGTTTGATGAGTTTTTGTGGAGCGTGGAATTGGGAGGATATTACAATACTGCTAAGGATGCTAGCGGAGATTTGTTGGTGCGGGAACGCAGCTATATAGACAATGCAACTCCGGCGGCGAATGGAATTGCGATCGCCTCTTTGGTTCGTCTGGCGCTGTTGGGCCCGAATTTAGAATATCTCGATCGCGCGGAGCAAGGTTTGCAAGCTTTCAGCAGTATTGTACAAGATGCTCCGCAAGCTTGTCCGAGTCTACTTTCGGCGATCGACTGGTATCAGCATTCTACCCTGATTCGCACGACTCCCGACCAGATTTCGGGGTTGATTTCGCAGTATTATCCGACTGCTGTCTGTCAGATTGAGACTGATTTGCCTGAAGGGGTTATCGGGTTAGTTTGCGAGTGTTTGACTTGCAAGGAACCTGCGAAAAGTCAAGAGCGACTGTTGGAGGAAATTGTGCAAAGTCAAACGCGAGTTTAGCACCAATACGGTCTATATTATTGAACCGCGAAGACACCAAGGACGCGAAGGAAGAAGGAGGAAGCAGAAGGAAGAAGTAGATTATCTTCTACCGGGAAGGAAGTGCATCTTCAATCGGCTCCTCAATCTTCTAAAATCTCAACTAAGTTTTCCATTGTCAACAAATGCAAATACTTTCCGGCGGCACGGCAACTCGAACGCTGTCGCCGACTTGGTGTCGCTGCAAGTCATCTCTGTGCAAGTTTTGTCGGCGAAGGGCGATCGAACTTTTAGCAGTCAACCGTACCGTATAGCGCGTATCAGTGCCAATATAAATAGCCTCTTCTACTATTCCCGGCCAGCTATTTTCATCGTCATAATTAGCCGGATAAATAGCAGCTTTTTCTGGCCGCAACACCAGCGTTACAACTTTCCCAGCGGGCATATCTTCTGCTGTCGCAACTAACACGGGCAACTGCTGGTCAACCAACACGATTATTTTACCGTCTTGCTTTTCTACTACTCGACCACTTAAAAAATTACTGTCGCCAATAAAATCAGCAACAAACCGCGTTTTAGGATATTCATAAATATCAACAGGCGTGCCGACTTGTTGCAGTTTTCCTCCATCCATCACTGCAATTCTGTCCGACATCGTTAGTGCTTCTTCCTGATCGTGAGTTACATAAATAAACGTAATTCCCAATTTTCGCTGCATTTTTTTTAATTCTAATTGCATCTCTTTACGCAATTTTAAATCCAGCGCTCCTAAAGGTTCATCCAACAGCAAAACAGACGGCTGTTTGACTAATGCTCTTGCTAGTGCTACTCGCTGCTGCTGTCCCCCTGACAGTTGGCGGGGATAGCGTTTTCCTACCTCGGTTAACTGTACTAATGCTAAGGCTTCAGCAACGCGATCGCCAATTGTTTTCTGAGGCATATTCTCCATTTCCAACCCAAAAGCGACATTTTGTGCTACTGTCATGTGCGGAAATAAAGCATAGTTTTGAAATACCGTATTTACTGGCCGGTGAAATGGCGGGCGATTTTGCATCGGTTGGCCGTGAATGTAAATTTCGCCGGCGGTGGGAATTTCAAAACCAGCGATCATTCGCAAAGTTGTAGTTTTGCCACAGCCAGAAGGGCCGAGTAAAGAAAAGAATTCTCGATCGTAAATTTGCAGGTTGATGTTATCTACAGCTAAGAAATCTTTACTGCGGGCACTTTTAAATATTTTGGAAACTTCTAAAACTTCGACAGAGTGCATTGTGTTAGTATGTGTGAGTATAAAAATCTGAGTTCGAGTCCGGTTAAACTGATATCTTGCACTATTCTCAATTATTTGTTTAGGAACGGGCAAGATGCCCGTTCCACAAGAAAATTAAGTTTTGTGGAACGGGCATCTTGCCCGTTCTTGACGATGGTGCAACTCCAATGCAAACTAAAAATTTAAGTGAACCAGCCCAGGCAGAAACCTGTTTTATATCTACTTTCCGGCCCCTGCTTTAACTTCCGTCCAAGCTCGATCGTACAATGCGGTTGCTGTCCCGACATCCTGCAATAGTTTCATTTTGCCAAACACCTCAGCCGACGGGTAAATTTGAGGATTATTCAAATCTTTCGGGTCAATTAAACCTTGATCGATTGCTGCTTTGTTCGGCGAGCCGAAGTGGGTAAAATTGGAAATTTGAGCGCCGACTTCTGGCTGCAAAATAAAGTTAATAAATTTCTCCGCTAACTCTTTCTGGGGCGCACCTTTGGGAATAGCCATGTTGTCAGAAAAAATGATTGTTCCTTCTTTGGGAATAGCGTAACGGAGATTAGGATTTTCTGTCATCACTTGGAAAATATCACCACTCCATTCCATTGCCAAATTTACTTCTCCTTGATCTAGCATATTTTGCCCGGTGTCGGGGACAAAAGCTGCAATGATATTTTTACTTTTAATCAGCAAATCGCGGGCTTTGTTAATCTCTTCGGGATTGGTTGTATTTGGGTCAAATCCTAAATACATTAAAACTCCTGCTAATGTGTATCTGGCATCGTCTTGCCACGCGACTTTTCCGGTATATTTTGGGTCGAACATCACCCCCCAACTGTTAATTTCTCCCTGGATTGTTTTCACGTTGTAGCCAATTCCCATGGTTCCCCACTGGTAGGGCAGCGAATATTTATTTCCCGGATCAAAAGCTTGATTGATAAACTTAGGTTCTAGGTTCTTTTGGTTGGGAATATTGTTTAAATTCAGCGGCTCAATTATATTTTCTGCGATCATGATTTTCACCATGTAATCGGCGGGAAATATTAAGTCGTAACCGGGGTTTCCCTGTTTGAGTTTGGCATAGAGTGCGTCGCTGTTCTCGAAAGTGTCGTATTGAATCTTAACATTGTTCTCTTTCTCGAATTGGGCGATCGTTTCTGGGGCGATATAACTTGCATAATTGTAAATGCTGAGCACTTGCTGTTGGTTGCCACCTGTGGGGCTACAGCCGAAAGCCACCGTTGCACTCATCACGAACAAAAGTAGGAAAGTCAGCAGGCGTTTCATAGGTTTTGTTAGTTGCAGACAAAAATAATTATGACACAGAAAGCAATTTTTTTAAGTTTTCTGAACTTTTAACGATGATACAACCAGCAACAAAGAAGCCAACAACATCAAAGTTGAAATGGCATTAATCGCTGGCGTCACTGAGAACTTTATCATGCCATAAACAAATAATGGTAGCGTCATGGAACCGACGCCCGTGGTAAAAAATGTCACGACAAAATCGTCCAGCGACAGAGTAAAAGCCAGCAGTGCCGCGCTGAAAATAGCAGGCCAAATCAGAGGGAGAGTGATGCGCCAAAAAGCCCGCCATTCGTTAGCGCCTAAGTCAAAAGCTGCTTGTTCTAATTGAGGATCGAGTTCCGCCAAACGCGCCCTGACAGTAATAGTCACAAAGGAAATATTAAAGACAACATGACCTATAATTACGGTAGGTAAGCCGAGATTCAGGCGAATTCCCGTGAGATTTTCTACGATCCGAAATACTAGGGTAAAGAAAACTAGCAGCGAAATGCCGATCGTAATTTCGGGCATGATAATCGGCAAAAACAGTAAAGCTTCTACAGATTTGCGCCCTGGGAAATGAAAGCGTTCGAGTGCTAGGGCGAGCATTGTACCAAAAATTGTCGCTAACACCGTCGAAATAGCTGCAATTAGCAAGCTGTTGTTGAGTGCTGTCCAGATTCCGGCGCTGCTACTCGTAGCAATCGTCGCCCCTGCATTGCTAAACAAACTGCGATACCAATCGAGGGTAAAGCCGCGCCAAACGGCATTGAATCTGGAGGCGTTAAAGGAGTAAATAATTAAGATGAGAATTGGCAAGTAAAGAAAGGCTAATGCTAGTACAGCTTGTACCCAAAGCCACTTTTTGCCGATCGCCCGCACGAGTAAATCTAGTTTAGTCATTAGTCAAAAATAGGTTTGCCTGTAGCGGCGGGTTTTAAAGACAATCTGTGCCTAAGAGCAATAATCTCATAAACCCGCCCCCACCCAACTGTAAATCTCAATCTACCTGTTTAAGTTTCATCAGATACGCGGAAGTAAATTAAAACCGGAATCAATATGATTACCGTCAACAGCATAGAAAGCGCCGAACCAAAAGGCCAATCGCGGGCTTTCATAAACTGATTTTGAATCAAATTTCCTACCATAACTGTTTTAGAACCACCCAATATATCCGGTGTGATGAAAGCGCCGACAGCGGGAACAAAAACTAAAATCGAGCCTGCAACTATACCGCGAGTTGTTAATGGTAAAAATACGCGCCAGAAAGTGCGAATATCATTTGCCCCTAAATCGTGAGCGGCTTCTACCAATGAAAAATTGAAGCGTTCTATGCTAGAATATAAAGGCAGAACCATGAAAGGTAAATAGCCGTAAATAAGACCGATCGCCACAGCGAAAGGCGTAAAAAGCAAGTTTAACGGTTCGCTAATAATTTGCAAGCTTTGCAAGGCTGTGTTAACTACTCCTTCGCTACGCAGCAGTATGATCCAGGCGTAGGTTCTCACTAAAAAATTAGTCCAAAATGGAATAATTACCAGCAAAAGCAAAGCATTTCGCCAGCGAGGAGAACGAGTCGCGATGAAGAATGCTAGGGGATAGCCAATTAACAAGCAAGTGGCTGTTGTTAGAAAAGCCAGCCAGAGCGATCGCCCAATTACTCCTAAAAAAAGTCCACTGAACAAACGCTGGTAGTTGCTGAGAGTAAATACCCAAGTAACGCCGCCGTAAGTACCGCGTTCTAAGAAACTGTACAACAGTACAATTAGCACTGGCAAAATGAAGAAAACCATCAGCCATGCCGTAGCGGGAAATAAGAGCAGCAACAGGTTAGTCTGCTGGCGGTTTTTGACACTCATTATTTACTCAAGCGAAATTTAGCACATAATGCAACACATTTTATATCAAATCCGCATTTTATGAATTATGTCATCATTAATAAATTATCAAGAGGTACGCAATGTCAGCAGAATCGTCAACCCCCAAAATAGTCGTCGTCGGTGCAGGATGGGCCGGTTTAGGCGCTACCTATCACCTAGCCCAGCAAGGCTATGACGTAACTTTGTTAGAAGCAGGCCCTTATCCGGGTGGCTTAGTTGCAGGGTGGAAAACCGCCGGCGGGCGTTCCGTAGAAGCTGGGATTCATGGCTTCTGGTATCCCTACCAAAATATCTTTTCCTTAGTCAAGAAATTAGGACTCGATCCGTTCACGCCTTGGACTCGTTCTTGTCAGTATTCACCGGCGGGATTGGAAGTAGAATCGCCGATTTTTCAGGACGAACCGCGCCTTCCCACACCGTTAGGAACCTTTCTTTACACCAGATTTAAAAGGCTGCCATTAGTCGATCGGCTTTCAGCCTTACCCTTACTCTACGCCGTCCTAGATTTCGACAATTCCGACGAAGCTTGGCGCAGGTACGATCGCGTCACCGCCCGCGAACTATTCAAACAGTTTGGCGTTTCTGCAAGACTGTACCGCGATGCTTTTGAACCGATGTTATTAGTAGGTTTATTTGCACCAGGAGAACAATGTTCTGCTGCCGCAGCTTTGGGAATGCTTTATTATTTTATATTAGCACACCAACCGGATTTTGATGTAGTTTGGTGTCGCGGCACAGTCGGAGAAAAAATCTTTCGTCCCTGGGTCGAACGCATTGAAAAACTCGGTGCAAAAGTATTGACTCAGCGGCGAGTTACTGATTTAATACTTGACAGCAACAACCGAGCCACAGGCGTTGTTTGCGGCGAAGAAACCTTCGATGCAGATGCAGTTATTTTTGCAGTTGGCATCACGGGAATGCAAAAAATTATCAGCAGCAGCCCAGCTTTGCAAAGTCGCCAAGAGTTTCGGGACGCGATGAATTTGGGTGCAGTTGACGTGTTAGCTGTTCGCCTGTGGTTTGACCGAAAAATTGACATCCCGCTGCCTTCTAATGCCTGTTTTGGATTTAGTTCAACTACTGGTTGGACGTTTTTTGATTTGAATGCTTTGCACGACGAATTTCGAGACGAACCGGGAACAGTTGTCGAAGCTGACTTTTATCACGCAAATCAATTAATTCCCCTGAAAGATGAGGAAATTGTTTCCTTAGTTCAGCGGGATTTAGCCACTTGTATTCCCGCTTTTCGGGAGGCAAAAGTAATTGACAGCAGCGCGATTCGGCTGTCGCGGGCGGTGACGCATTTTGCCCCTGGCAGCTATCAGTATTTGTTGCCTGCGGTAACAAGTTATGATAATGTATTTATGAGCGGCGATTGGGTTGTGACCCGC
The DNA here is from genome assembly GCF_036704705.1 of Microcoleus sp. K1-B1. Classification (NCBI taxonomy): domain Bacteria; kingdom Bacillati; phylum Cyanobacteriota; class Cyanophyceae; order Oscillatoriales; family Microcoleaceae; genus Microcoleus; species Microcoleus sp. K1-B1. The sequence goes on from NZ_JAUBSH010000015.1 coordinate 73,588, forward strand.
CACGGTTCTTGGTCGCAGGAAAAGGCTTATGTTACTGGTTTGGAGGCGGCCAATTTGGTGATTTCGCGTTTCGGAATCGGGAACAAAGCGGCAATTATTCCCGTGGAAGCTGACGAACCGCACATTCAAATCGGGAGAAAGATTAATCAGTTTACACGCAGTTTGACTAAAACATTCATTCCTGATTTTTGGCTGCCATAATAAGAAGGAAGTTGGGCAACGAGCAGTGTACGGGATTTAACGGATGGAAGGAAGAAGGAAGACGGAATTTCTTGCTTGAAGCGGTAAGGTGCGCGGCCCGGCGCACCCTACATATAGACTAATAACCAATGACCAATGACTAATGATACTATCTTCAAAAAAGAATGCGACTTTAGACAAGCTCGAAACCACGAGCCTCATCAGTCATGGCCAATCTAAAATCTAAAATCTACAATCTAAAATCGCTTGACTATCGCCAATAAGGACGGCCCTTCCAAAAAACTCCCACCGTAACTCCTATTAGTGCAGTTTCTGATAAACTGGCTAAAGAAGCAGGTATGGGCAGGAATGACTTTAACAGCAAACCCAGGAGTAGGCACAAAACTAAAACCCACAAACTCACTCGGTTCAGCAAAAATTGCTGCTGCCAATACTCTAAAAAGTAAACCGCTAAAGCCCCAATTCCCAATGCGATAGCGAAAGGTATCAATATCCCCAGCGAGGAACCGAAGAGAAGCGTAAAGACCTTCCCGAATACTTCCGACTGAATCAAGCCCCACACTAAAAATAACTCCAATCCAACCACGATGCAGTTGACGAGGGCGGAAATTTGCAGCATTTCTCGCCAAGGTAAAAGTTTTAAGCGCCGCAGAAAATTGCTCACGATCGGCAGATTAGGTAGGTTGCTTTGATTTTATAACAGTTTTGCCCTGGCGATCGACCTTTGATGACAATTTGTGAAGTAAAATAAAGATATAGAGCAGTCTCTTGACAAATTCACCCAGAGTACCTGCCTATTAGTTGTTGGAACCGTGAAAGGAAAAAAGTTATGGTGGAGAACACTGTCGATTGTGCTGTAGCTTGCGTCAATGGCTGCGTTCTGGGCGACAAGTGCCCGAAGCGGGAATACGCAGAAGCAACATCCAACTTTATTGAAAATACTTCTCTGGATAAAATGCTAGAAATAGCAGAGGAAGCGGTGAGAAGGAAACGGATGGAACCCCCCAAATGGGTAATTCCTGATTTTCCAGAATAGAATTAGCCTCCCTATTAAAAAGCGATCGCCCTTTTCAAACGGGCGATCGCTTTTTGTATTCCCAATGAAATAGCTGCTCAAAATCCATATATTTCCTGAGATAGAAGCTAAAAGCTTAAATAGCAATTTATAATATCACTTAATTATAGCGATAAGCCATTACTAAAAACTATTCAGAGCAAGCCAAATTCAGACATTTTTAATTTAATTGAGTTCAAAAACAAACAGGAGTAAGTATCGTGGCACAGCAAAAAAAACGCAACACACAAAAAACAACAGAACGCGATAATGTGGGCGAATTGCCTCAAGAAATTACCGAATCTTACGGTACCGGCGTAATTGATCAACCGGGAGTGACCCAAGACGACATAACAACCCTGCAGGACAGCAGTTCGGAATACTCTTCGGCCAGTTCCCAAATCGGTGGCGAAGATGGTGATCCGGCTGCGGAACAAGAAAGTGCCACTGGCGAGCAATCGGTGGGTGGAACCGCGCCTACTCCCGACCTGGATATGGTTGACGAACTCGGAGCCGCTGCGGGCATAGAAATGCCCGATGGGGCTATTTTGCACACAACAAATATGCTTGAACATCGAGATGAAAGTCGCTGGGAATTAGACCCTAGTTCTGCGGAAGATTATCAGGAACGACCGGATTTTTAGGTATATTTTTCACCCAAAAATAGGTAGTATAATAGGAGCGGGTTCACCAGTATCCATACTTCATATCCCAAGTATTTGTAAATCCGCCCCTCATCACTTTTGCTCTCGCAACACATATCCAAATCCCCGAACAGTATGCAGCCGGCGTTTTGAGTTACTTGCTTCTAACTTAATCCGTAACGCACGAATATACACTTCAATAATGTTTGACTCGCCCCTAAAATCGTAACCCCAAACTTTTTCTAAAATCCGGTCGCGGGTAATGACTTGACGGGGATTTTACAGCCTAAATTCTAACTAATTCAACTCTTTGGCAGTGAGTTCAATTAGTTGACTGCCTCGATATAGTTCACGGGTTAAACCGTTTAATATTATCTCTTCAAATTATAACTTATCCGGGTCATTTGGTTGAGTTCGGTGCAGACGTGCTTTCACTCTCGCTAGGAGTTCTTCAATACTGAAAAGCCAGTAACATATAGGCTCAACGTGATGCAGGGAATTAGTTGCTAATCGGCACTGACATTACCGCCAGCAGTTTTCATTTCCCTGAGAACAAAGTAATTGCTTAATTGCCTAATTGAGAAACCTGTAGCTCACCCAACTGACAACTGCTATATCTTCTTATTGCTCAACATCTCCGGTGAATTACCCCTCATAAAGCGTGTTGGTAGTCAGGACTTTAGCCCTCTATATGGGGGTGAATAATCACTATTAGTCCTGACTAGCAAATTCCTGTGCTTAGATCACCGGGTATGATATTATGTATCGCAAAAACCGGGTTGATGAAGCCAACCCTCTTCAACAAAAAGCTGATCTATGGAATTTAAAGATTTTCTGGCTTTGCTGCATCCTATTTTAGCTGTAGCGATTGTTTTTCCTATGCTTGGTATTGTTCTCAATATGGCGTGGCAAACTATGCAGCGTCGCAAGCAAATTACGATCGACATCAAGAGCAAAATTCCACCTGTAGTCGGTCCAGAACACGTCAAAGCAGGTCGAATTCTGTCAGGTTCTGTAGTAGGAGTGACCTTGTTGGGTCTAGCCTACCCGATTTTTGAGCATATTTTGAGCAAGGATGTTTGGAGCAAAAACTCGTTTCAGGTCATTTTCATTGTGCTGATGTTTGTTGCAACTGTCGCCTCTTTGGTCATGCTATATCGAGCGACACCCGCTTTATGGCGCGGCATATTTGCGACCCTAACAGGTACGGGTTTGGTAATTCTTGGCACTCAAGATGGCGTTTATCGGCGAACCAATGAATGGTATTGGTCTCACTACTACATTGGCATCGCCGCTGCGCTAATTATGGTTTTCTCCCTTGCCATCATTGAAGACATTTACAAAGACCGCTCAAATCGCTGGCGCACTATCCATGTGATCTTGAACTCGATCGCTGTGCTGCTCTTTCTGGGACAGGGAATGACCGGAACCAGGGATTTATTAGAAATTCCTCTAAACTGGCAGAAACCCTATATTTATACCTGTGATTTCACCAATAAGACCTGCCCAAAACCGTGAGCGATCGCATTACTTCGAGATTCCCGTCTAAAATTAGTAGAAATTAGAGCAATAAACCCGGTTTCTGAATTTAACAAAGTCCTCGTATCAACAGGAGTGAGAACGAGAAACCGAGTTTATGAAGCTCCGATTGCGTCAGTTCTAATTATTCATAAATCTTAATCATTGCGAGTCAAACCCTGAAGGCTAACTTGCAAAATCGACAAACCCAAAATTAGCAAAAACAAAACCAGCCCGATCGTACAAGCATAGCCAATTTCCAAATCCTTAAAAGCCCGTTCGTAAAGATAATAAACAACAGTCTTAGAACTATTGCGCGGCCCGCCCTGAGTCATAATATAAACTTCTTCAAAAACCTTAGTAGCAGAAATCGCAGAAATTACCGCTACCAAAACTAAATAAGGCTTCATCAGTGGCACAGTAATATCCCAATGCTTTCCCAAACCATCAGAACCATCAATAGCAGCCGCCTCATAAAGCTCTGCCGGAATAGCTTGCAGCCCTGCCAAATAAATCACCATGTAATAGCCCAATCCTTTCCAGATAGTAACCGCCATGACGCTAAAGATTGCTAACTTCGGATTAGCCAGCCAAGAAACAGGAGGTAAACCCAACAATTCCCCTAACTGATTCAGCAGTCCAGTCTCAGCAAACAGCCACTTCCAAGCAATCCCGGCGACAACCATTGAAATCACCGCCGGCGTGTAGTATGCGGCTCGAAACCAGTTCATCCCCTTAAGTTTTTGGTTGCACAAAATCGCCATTCCCAACGGTAAAACAACCAATACAGGCACAACGCAGGTGAGATACAGCAGCGTATTCGTCAAAGTTTGCCAAAATGTGCGATCGCCCCACAACCTCTCAAAATTCTTCAACCCCACCCACTGCGGCATTTGAGTTAAATCATATTCGTAGTTGGTAAAACTCAAATAAAAAGCTTGCACCGCCGGCCACAAAACAGTCAAACTCAAAATAAATAAAGCCGGTAGCAAAAAGAAATAAGGCGTCAAATAGCGTCGAGAAAAAGTCACAGACATAAATTAATTATTAGTTATTGGTTATTAGTTATTTTACTCGTTAACAGGCTCTGCCTGGTAACGCATATCCGGAGGCTCGGCCTCCAATTTTCCTACTAACAAGCGAGGCAGAGCCTCTGGACATTGATTCCCAGGCATAGCCTGGGAACCATTTATAAAACTCGCATTTTACTCGTTAACAGGCTCTGCCTGGTAACGCATATCCGGAGGCTCGGCCTCCAATTTTCCTACTAACAAGCGAGGCAGAGCCTCTGGACATTGATTCCCAGGCATAGCCTGGGAACCATTTATAAAACTCGCATTTGTAGGGTGCTATTCGGCACACCTGCGCTGAATCCTTGAAAATATTTCTTGTCCCCCCCTTATTAAGGGGGGTTAGGGGGGATCTAGACTTCGACCCTACAAACAATAGTTATTTAACTCCAGAAAACAAAGCCTGCCACTCTCCGGGAGAACTGCCATTTTCCCCCTCTTTTACCTCAAAAGTAACGTTGCAAGCTTGAGGTTGTTCCAAAGCCTGCACACACAATTCTGCAATATCTTCCCGACTGACTTTGCCCCTAATATTGTCTCCTTGCTCAAATATTAAAGCTTTGCCTCCCGGTTCTTCAGTCAAAGCGCAAGGTCTGACAACAGTATAAGGTATGCCGCTCGATCGCACGCAATCTTCCCCTTTCAACTTCCAAGTCAAAATCCCCCCCAACATATCATTCATTCTGACGGCAGGCGGTTCTTCTTCCAAGTTAATTCCAGGGCGGCCCGGGCGGGTAACTCCTGCCGAACTGACCATCACAAATCGCGGCAAGGTCTGTCCCCCATCAGCTTTAATAGATTCTAACTCCAGTTGAAAAATACCCGGTGTAAATTTCGGGTTGAGCGCGCCATCATATTCAAACTTGCTCAACATTAACTGAAAAGAAAAAATACTGCTGGCATCAAATTTAGAGCCATCTTTGACAGTTTTGGCGCGGAATACTGGAATTAACTCATCAAAGGGAACAGTGACAGTAATCCAGATATTGTAAACAGTATCGAACGAATAGCAATAGCCAATTCCATCCCATTTAGCTTCGCTGCGAACAATCAATTTGTAGCGCTTGCCGTCTCCTTTGACACGTAGTTGGAGGCCGCTACATCCTGCGAGATTAAGCGGAGGATCAAAGTTGCGGGTACGCACCGAAGCAAAGCCGCCCGAGTTGGCAGTAGAAACATTGCCTGTGAAGATAGCTGTATTGTCTGTAAGTACGATCGAACTTTCGCTGGTGCCGCCCATTACGATGTCGTCGAGGGCACCCCAAGTTTCTTTTAAATCTTGGCTGGGTTTTGTGAAGTCAAAAATTGTTTTTTCGCCTGCTTGAATTAGCTGGCGGCGAACAGCTTGCACTAAATTATTGAGGCCTTTGTATTCGACTATTTCGGGAACATCGACCACTTCCGGCATATAAAATTTCATGCCTTGATAGTATTTTTCCCTGGTTGGGGTGTCTCCTTCTACTGGTTGAACTTTGGTGCCGGTGCAGCAGATAACTGCTTCTATGCCCTCGGTTACTAACGGTGTTAGGGTTTCTGGCAGAGTGATATCTCCTTCGACTAATTCGACATTTTTGCCGATAATTTCTGTTGCTCTTTTGGTATCTCTGACGAGGCAGCGTACTCTATATCCCCGCTGTTGCAGCCGCTTCACAACTCGCTTCCCGACGCCGCCGGTGGCACCGGCTACCAGTATAAGTTTGGGTTGCTCTTTTTTAGTGTTGCTGCTGCTTCCAAAGAGTTGTTGCAGCCAGCTAATGCTGCCAATGAAGGGAATGACGCCGAAATAAGCCAAGGTTTTGAGAAACCGGCCGGCATCCCATTGGGCGGTTTTTTTTTCAGTCATACTAGCTTCCTCTGAATTGGCTCAAATCTACTTAGCTGCTTTTGTATTTTAATCGAATTTTCGATTTTTGAATTTGGTCGATTTCCTAGCCTTTGGGATACCTTCGCTAGCGCGGACTTTTTTTCACTTGACGATGGGTGTGGGATGAGTTTGGTTCAAGGGAATCTCAATAATCAACTCGGTTCCCTCTCCGGGGGCAGAAATGCAAGTCAATTTGCCACCGTGTTGTTCTAGCACAATTTCGTGGCTAATCGCCAAACCTATCCCCGCACCTTTGCCCACCTGTTTTGTGGTAAAAAAAGGCTCAAAAATTTTCTGGCGCACTTTTTCTTCCATGCCCCAACCGTTGTCCTTGATCCGAACTGCTACGGCTTTTTTTCCCGGACAAAGTTCAGTCACAATCCGAATTTGTCCGTACTTAACTGGCTGTTCTTTGTCCCCGCCGTGCGAGGATAAATTATTGTTGACAAAGGCCTCTTCGAGAGCATCAATTGCATTTGCCAATACATTCATAAATACTTGGTTGATTTGAACTGCGTAACACTCAACCAAAGGCAGAGAGCCATATTCTTTGATGAGATGAATTGCGGGGCGATCGGGCTTCGGTTTGAGTCGGTTGCTCAAAATCAGCAAAGCGCTGTCCAATCCGTCGTGAATGTCAACTGGTTTAATCTCTGCTTCGTCAATTCTAGAGAAGTTTCGCAGCGATTGAACTATCTCGCGGATGCGGTTAGCTCCTACTTTCATTGAACCCAGCAACTTCGGTAAGTCTTCAACTATGAACTCTAATTCTGCTGCTTCTATTTGTGCTTGAATTTCTGGCGAAGGCGACGGATAGTGCTGGTCGTAAAGATGCAATAAATTGATCATTTTTTGACTGTATTCATTAGCATAGCTAAGATTGCCGTAGATGAAGTTAATCGGGTTAGTGACTTCATAAGCTACCGCCGCCACCAACTGTCCCAAACTAGACATTCTTTCGCTTTGCACCAATTGAGTTTGCGCCCGCTTAAGTTCGGACATCGCTGTTTTTAAATTAGCAGTTTTTTCCCGTTCCCTGGCGACTGATTCTTCTAGTGCTGTATTTAACTTTTCTAGTTTATCGACTTGACACAGCACTATATTAATCATTGCTTTTTTCAGTTCCAAGGCCGCGTCTATTTCGCATTGTTTCCAAGGCAACGATTTGTACCTCACATTTTCTTTCCACAGCTCGAAGGATTTCCGAGGAGAGAGTCGAGGGTTGCCATCTTCATCGGTTTCAACTGGTTTGTTGGGGTTGCCCGCCCAATTTACGGTCTTAATTACTTCCGGGCGAAACCACAAAACGTATATTTTCTGCGTCGGCGATATTGCTATAGCCAAACACCCGCTGGCTGTGTCTTTAAATTCCTCAGCTTCTGGATAGCATTTGGTGAGCGAGTCTGTATAAAAAATTTCTTTATTTAAATGCTCTTGCACCCAATTAGTTAAGTATTTGAGCGCTTCTCCTTGAGGTGTTTGCCCTACTTGATAGCAATTGTCTCCAAATACTATTGCGGCTCCCTGGGCGTTGACTGCTTCTAGCAAATTCTGCTGACATTTAACTAACACTTCTGACAAGTTGTCGGACGTGGATATGTCTTCAAAAATCTTGGTTTGAATGGATTTTAAGTGTAGTTTGTAGTCGTAGTCTTCGTTTCCTTCTTTTGATTGCAGTTCTAAGGACATTACTTGCCCGATAAATTCGCAGGCGGCGCGCAATTCATAGTTGAGGTATTTTGGTGTATAATTGTGGCAAGCAATCAATCCCCACAGTTTTTTGTCTTTGATTAACGAGATTGACATCGAAGCTGCAACGCCCATATTTTGCAGGTATTCTATGTGAATGGGAGAAACGCTTCTCAATACGCTGAAACTCAGGTTTAGGGGCTGGGTTGTGACAGCATTATTTCCTGAAACAAGGGGGACTGGTTGATAATTAATATCTGGGATTAACCTCAGCCAATTTAACGCATACAGTTGTCGGGCTTGTTTGGGAATATCTGAACTTGGGTAGTTTAATCCTAAGAAAGGACTCAGCATTTCTGCTTTGTCCTCAGCGATTACAGCGCCGTTGCCTTCGTGGTCAAATTGATAGACCATGACTCTATCAAAACCAGATATTTTTCTGACTTCTTCTACAGTTATTTGAGATAATTCCTTGAGATTTTTGGCGCTTTGAATTTTGCTGATAGTGGCTCTCACTGAATGATAAAAACTGAAAACAGAAAGATTTTCTGGGTTTGTGGCTAATTCCAACTCGACCATCAATACTTCGTCTACTCGGTGGAGGATGCAGTCAAATTCTAAATATTTACCTTTGTTTATGACAGAGAGTTTAATGGGATTAACGGTTTTTAAGTTTTCATTACACAAACAAAGCTTGAGTTTTTTGAGTTGAACTCGATTGAAGAATAAGCTCAAATTTCGACCGATCGCACTTTCCGGCTCTACTCCTAACAAATCTTGCGTATTTTCGCTGACTTGCAGTATTTCTAGTTCAGGTTCTCGTACAACAAGTAGCACCCCGTGTGGCTGAATGTGCCCCGATATGTGAATGGGTTCTCTGTCGCAGTTTGTCAAGTCAACTTCTTCGAGTGCGGGAATTGTGATTTGTAGATCCATTTTCTTTGTCTTCCGCTGTAAAATGTCGAGAGGGTTCTAATGATTGGAGATTGGAGAGCAAAGTGGCTTTTCCATAGTAATCTCATATTGTTCGATCGCATAACGGCTCTATCCCTGGACGGATGCTGAAAATCAATCATCCGAGAATCAGCGCATCAAAAATGTTAGAAAATCAGCCTGCCGTATGTGTTGCTGTTTTAGCAGCCTCAGCCTTATATAATTTTTACCGACTTTGCTCTTCTCTACTATCGATCCCCGATGTTAATTATCATAGCAATTTTTGGCATTTTTCAAGAAGGTTTAATAATTTCCCAAAACTTTAATAGTTGTGGTAAAATTTTGCCTGCTGGAAAAGGGGGAGAGAAATGCGTCTCCAGAGCGGCCTACTTACTGAAATATTAAGTTAAGGTAAGGGTGACAAGATCTGAAAGTAAAGTCACGCTAAGCTCTTTAAGTATACCCAACAGGCCCGACAATTAGACTGATGATCGACTTCAATACAGTTACTGAATTTTCTCATACCTACTGCATAGCTATCTGTGCCTTTTTAGTTCCGGCAAACTTGCTGACTACTTTGCAGACAGCGATTTTGATAGGACTAAACCGACCTCGAATACAAATTTGGGCGTCTGTGGTTGTCGCCAGCCTTTGGGCTACAGCAATGATATTTCACGTTTTTACCTGGTTTGCGATCGGGGTAGTAATGCCTCCGACATACATCTTGCTAGTTATGGCAATCACTTGTCTGACAATCAATGTCTGGGCGATCGCTCATCCTGCAAGCATGATGCAATTAATTAGAGTTGCGGTATCAGTTGTTAGGGGAGGTTTAAGAAGGAAGAAGGATTTAGTTGTCTAAAAACTAAAAAAGAATGGCAGGGGGTAATGTGAAAAAAATCAGGGAAAATATGGGTTTCAGAAGAGTTTTTCGGGAGACAAATCGTGCTTCCGAGGGCTGAGTTTTCAGGGGTTATTCCGGTTCGCGATCGCGACAATCTTCTGTTTCCGGGCCGCGGGGATGGATCGTGCAGTTGAGCAGGTAGCCGCCGTCGCTTCTGCCGTAATAGTAGCGGCATCCGATGCAAATTGCGGGAGGTTCGATCGCACTTTGGTAAACCGGATAATCCGCAGTCGCCAGCAGCGAAAAGTCCCGCTGCGTCTGAACATTCCCGATAATAGCGCCGGAGAGTTCGACAGCTTGGCGGATGTTTTCGATCCTGGTGTAAGGCGGCAGGTAAATGTCAATACAAAGGCGTAGGCCCTGGCTATCCTGATCGTGGCGGGTAATAGTGCCTCCGAGCAAACCGACGCGCGAAGCGATAGCCGAGGAAAATTCGCTCAGGGAGGTGCAGTAACCGGAGAAAACGTGAATATGTTCGTCCGTAGTAGCTCTCACAGTCACGCGAGTGGGAATTCGCAATCTCAGGTAAGCGTCGAGTTCGTCAAAAACCGGTTCGGCGAGGGAGAGCATTTGGTTTGCGTCTTCGTGGTTGAGCCCAAAACCCTTAGAAACCTTGGACACGAGGGCTGCTAAAATATCAAAAACTTCGGTTAAGAGGGATTGTAGCCTGCTATCAATGGCGATCGGACATTCTCTCAGCAGCTTTAAATAATCCTCCAACCGATGAGCAATGCGCTGAATGCTGCTAAATCCGAGCATAGCTGCTCCCCCTTTAATCGAGTGCGAGGCTCGGATGAGCTGGTGTATTCTTTGGGGATCTGGCACGGTATTTTGCAAACCTTGCAAGCCTGGTTCGATAATTTGGATCTGTTCTGTGGCTTCTTCGATAAAGTAGCCGATGATCCGCTGTAGTTGTTCTGGCAGCATAATTTTATTCTCCTAAAGGCACCCAAGTATTGTTAGTCATTAGTCAGACCTTTGATAGTTTTGAATCGATATTTCACTGATCAGTTATTGGGGTTTTTAAGCCCTAATTTGTTTTATTCTGACTCACTGCAACTGTAGTGGCAATGTCGAAAACTGTTAACTCTTAACTGTTGACAGTAATTTTTTTTGCTCCGACGGTAGCGATTGCTACCCCCAACAGCAGCACCGCAGCACCTGCGAGTACCGCCGGCGCCGGCACTTCCCCAAACACCAAATAACCCAACCAACTCGCCCCAACCGGTTCAAACAAGATGGCAAGAGTTACCAGAGTTGGGGAAATCTGCACTACGGCCCAGTTCAAAATGGTGTGGCCGACTAACTGAGGCAAAGCGGCTGTTAACAAAATATAAAAATATACAATGTCAGGGTAATTAGTATAAGTAGTGCCGAAGGCGAAGGGGAGAGGCAGCAGGACGATCGCAGCAACAGTATAGGCGATCGCGATATAGCCACCAATTCCCAGTCCCCGCCGCTGAGCTTCCCTGCCCAACAGCAAATACAAGCTGACAGCCCAGGAACCAGCCAGAGCCAGGAAATCGCCAAGCAGTTGGCTGCTGCCAGCATTAGCTGCGCCCGCACTTCCAAGGGCGATCGCCATTCCCCCAGTCAGGGCTATAGTAATGCCAGCGATCGACATTTTGCTGAGTTTTTCCCCGAACCAGAAACGCGACAACAGCGCTACCCAGACAGGATTAGTCGTGACGAGAGCAGTCGAGGCGGCGATCGAAGTATAAGAAAGTGAGGTAATCCAGAGGGCAAAATGCAGGGCGAGACACAAACCCGCAGCAGCAGCATAGCGCCGAGTTCCCGGTTGCAGGGCGTTCCACTGAATTTTCCGCCAAGCCGGAAGCAGAATTAAAGCAGATAAAGTCAGACGAGAGGCCGCGAGCACCAGACTGAAACCCAAACCGCCCGCCCCTGCGGAAAAGTTAGCCAGCCGAATTAAGATTGATGAAGTTGAGACAGCTAAAACCCCAATAATTAACACTAGGGCGATCGACCAATTAGGCGTTTGTTTCGGAAGATTCATTTTTTAGGCATTGGGCATTGGGCATTGGGCATTGGGCATTGGGCATTGGGCATTGGGCATTGGGCATTGGGAAAATTTATATAGCAATTTTCACATAATGCTGAACACTTTCTGAAGACTTTCTCTTCCCTTCTCTTCTCCTATCTTCCTTCGTGTCCTTCGCGTCTTCGTGGTTCGTTAAAAAAAAACCGATCGCCATTCTTAAAAAATTCCCATATCCAAGAAATATTAATGTATAGTAGGGGCAGGGCGGGTTTATGAAATTGTATATTACGGGCAATTATTGTTTGCGAACCCGCCCTACAAAATTCAACATCAAACAAGTCCGAATCATCTCGTTTCCGGTTGCATCGGTATTATTCAAACAGTCAACAGTCAACAGTCAACAGTCAACAGTCAACACTCATTCCGGTTCAGCCGGAATTGATCTTACAATTTATAACTATCTATGGCTCCTACAGTTTTGATTACAGGCGCTTCTCAAGGAAGCGGCAAAGCAACAGCAATTTTATTTGCAAGTAAAGGTTACGATGTAGTTATGGTAGCTCGCCAGCCAGAGAGATTGGCAGCAGCAGCGGCTCAAGTGCAGCGAGAAGGCACTTCCGCTGTAGCTATTCCGGGGGATGTTGGCGATATTCATCAAGTGCGCGCGATCGTCCAAAAAGCCCTAGATGCCTGCGGCAACATCGATGTTTTAGTTAACAATGCTGGCATTTGTCTCACGGGGGCGATCGAGCACACTACCTCCGAAGACTGGCAGCAATTAATGAACACCAATTTTTGGGGCTGCGTTAACACAATTCAAGAAATGTTGCCACATTTTTTGGAACGAAAAACAGGGACAATAGTCAATGTTGGTTCCATTGGTGGCAAAATGCCTTTACCTCAAATGACTGCTTATTGTGCCAGCAAATATGCAGTAACCGGTTTAACAGAAACTTTGCGATTGGAATTAGCGCCTCAAGGTATTCACGTTTGCGCTGTGCATCCGGGCCTGATTAACAGCGATTTTTTAGAAAGAGCTCAATTTCGCGATCGAGACGAACCCGCAGTCGAATTGCGCCGTCAGCAAATGAGCAAAATGCTGAAATCTGAGTGGGCAACTCAGCCAGAAGATATTGCTAAAGCTATCTGGGATGCTGTGAAGAATCAGCGTGCAGAAGTTACCGTCGGCCCTGCTTTTTTGGCATCTGAAGCTTATCGGTTGTTTCCCGGTTTGATGCAGTGGGCAATGGAAAAGGGCAAGTTATAATCCTAATTGGTAATTGCTAATTGGTAATTGCTAATTGGTAAGGTGCGCCATAAGCACCAGACAAATTATTAGTAACGCGCATCAGTCCTAGGGGTCGGTTCACCTGAATATATACAACTAAAGAAAGACAGTGTGAAAGCCGCCCCAACACTATAATGGCAAACAAACCAGGAAATATACCATGCAAATCAAAGCACTAGCAGTTAAAAAAACAGGCGGATTGCTTGAAGAATACAAATTCGATGTCGCCCCTCCAAAAGTACATGAATGTATTATAAAAGTTTTAAGCTGTGGCATTTGTCACTCTGACTTGCACATGATTGACAATGACTGGGGTCAATCAAAATATCCCCTCGTTCCGGGCCACGAAGTTATCGGAGAAGTGGCAGAAATAGGCCCGCAAGTGACTCATTTAAAAGTGGGCGATCGCGTTGGTGTCGGTTGGCAAAGGTCGTCTTGTTTGCAGTGCCGCGACTGCTTGCGCGGTAACGAAAATCTCTGCGATGAAAACCAGGGATTAATTGTTACAGGCCCGGGCGGTTTTGCCGATTATTTGATGGTAGATTCCCGCTTTGCTTTTCCTATTCCCAAAGGCATCGATTCCAAAATAGCGGGGCCGCTGTTGTGCGGCGGAATTACGGTTTACGCCGGTTTGCGGAATGCAGGGATGAGTTCTGGCCAAGAAATTGGCATTCTCGGCATCGGCGGATTGGGACACATGGCGGTGCAATTTGCGAAAAAATTAGGCAACCGCGTTACAGTTTTTACTACTTCCCAAGATAAGGCAGAATTTGCACATAAAATGGGGGCGGACGAAGCTATTGTAGTAGGAAAAGGTGAAGTTCCTCAAGCCCCCAGCAGCAAATTAGATATTTTGTTGAGCACTGTTCCTGCTGCTTTAGATTGGGTTCCTTACATTGATTTTCTCGATTCTAACGGTGCGCTTGCTTTTGTGGGAGTTCCCGACGAACCTTTGAGCATTCCGTTATTTTCGCTGCTGGTGAAGCAACGCCGAATTGTGAGTTCTCTCATCGGCGGTCGCGCTATGATTAATGAAATGCTGTCAATTGCAGAGAAGTTTGGGATTGAGCCGATTATCGAAGTTTTTGCGATCGCACAAGCGAATGAAGCAATGCAGAAAGTCCGCGACAATCAAGTGCGCTATCGCGCAGTTTTGACGGTGAGTTAAATAAAGGCTAATCGGTAAGGTGCGCCTAGCGCACCCTACTAGAGATATATAAGCAACGAATTAAAGCACAGAATTAGCATTAATAAAACGACCGTTTAAATCGGCTGGGGTCACATTCAAAACAGTACCCAACAACGCATTAGTAAAACCAAATCTAATATTAGTAGCTTCCACACGGCCGTTGCCATCGGGATCGAGACTTCGCTGGGAGATGCCACCCTTGCCTAACAAACTCGTTCCCCCCGTTATAGTTGCAGGATCGATCAGCAGCAGTCTCGGATCGTTCAAGCTATAACTTACCTCTTCCAAAGAGATATTGCTGCTGGTAAATGCCACACTAATGCCAATCGAATCGCTAGACTTATCAAAATCCACAATTACCGCGTCAGGAACTTCAATTCCAACTACTCTGCTTCCCGCTTGATCTACTCGCAAAACAAAAACATCATTCCCTGCACCACCTTGGTAAATATCCACCTCTCTGTCGCCAATTAAAGTATCATTACCCTCACCGCCCACTAACAAATCAACACCTTGTCCGCCGCGCAGCAAATCATTTCCCGCACCCCCATCAAGAAAATCGCTATTTCTATCTCCTGTCAAGAAATCGTCGCCAGTTTCTCCCAAAACATCGTCATCATCTTTGCCGGCATAAATAGAATCATTGCCGACACCGCCTAACAGACTGTCTTTACCATCGTTGCCGAAAATCCGTTCTGCATCTGACGAACCCCTGACAGTATCATTGCCGCCCAGCATCCAAAGTCCCCCAGGAAAACTAGCAAGTTGTCCTGGTGCAAGTGTAATATTTTCAGGAGAATTGTCTCCTACCAAACGAGAGATGCCTGAATTATCTGGGGTGAGTACCATAATTGTAAACTTTGTGCGATGTGAGGATGGATATTGTGCAATATTCTACAGTTTATTAGGGTGCGCCAGAACACAGTTACTTCCTGACTCGCGATCGAGCAGTCGCTGGCGCACCCTACTAGATAGCTCGATCGCTCCATCTTGGCACAAGCCTGATGGAAATACCCTAGATTAAAATAAAAGTTAAAATTTGAGCCGATGCCAATTATCTTAGTTGAAGACTTGAGCAAAGTTTATCCAGTAGCGATTAAAGAACCGGGACTTAAAGGAACAGTGCGACACTTTTTTAGTCGCACTTACCGCAATGTCAAAGCTGTTGAGGGCGTTTCTTTCAGTATTGAATCTGGGGAAGTGGTGGGGTTTCTCGGCGCTAACGGTGCGGGCAAAACTACTACGCTGAAAATGCTGACGGGTTTGATTTATCCGTCTGCGGGTACTGTGAGAGTGTGCGATCGTACTCCTTTTCGTCGGGAAGCAGATTTTCTGCAAAAAATCACCTTAGTGATGGGGCAGAAACAGCAGTTAATTTGGGATTTACCTGTGCTTGACTCTCTACGAATCAATGCCGCAGTCTACGGCATTCCCGATGCAGATTATCGGCGGCGAGTCGGAGAATTGACAGAGATGCTGTCACTAGAAGGCAAGTTAAATCAGCCGGTACGAAAGCTTTCTTTAGGCGAACGCATGAAAGCTGAATTGATGGCGGCCCTGCTGCACCAGCCGGAGGTATTATTTTTAGATGAACCGACTTTAGGTTTGGATATAAACGCACAGTTTAGCGTTAGGCAATTTCTGCGAGAATATAACGAGCGCTATCAAGCAACGGTGCTGTTGACGAGTCATTACATGGCTGACATTACTGCTTTGTGCAAGCGCGTTTTGTTAATCCATGAAGGGCAATTAGTTTATGATGGCAGTTTGGACGGATTGCTCGACAGGTTTGCACCTTATCGGGAAGTTCAGGTAAAATTAGCTAAGCCGCTGGAAAAAGATAGTGCTTTTGCTTACGGCGAGGTAGAATCTATTGAGGGACAATCGGTGCGATTTTTGGTGAAAAGGGAAGAGCTGACGGTGAGCGTGGCGAAGATTTTGGCGGAGTTAGAAGTGATAGATTTGACTGTTACCGATCCGCCAATTGAAGAGGTTATTGGTAGAGTTTTTCGCACGGGAAAAGTGTAATGTTTTTGGCTGGGTTGATTTTCCATAGCAGGCAATATATCTGTTTCACTAAAGTTTCAATATTTTGTGGAACGGGCATCTTGCCCGTTGCTAAAACCGAAAAATTGAACAGGCAAGATGCCTGTTCCACGAGAGTTTCAATATTTTGTGGAACGGGCATCTTGCCCGTTGCTAAAACCGAAAAATTGAACAGGCAAGATGCCTGTTCCACGAGAGTTTCAATATTTTGTGGAACGGGCATCTTGCCCGTTGCTAAAAATGAAAAATTGAACAGGCAAGATGCCCGTTCCACGAGAGTTTCAATATTTTGTGGAACGGGCATCTTGCCCGTTGCTAAAACCGAAAAATTAAATCTAGAATTGATATGAACAGAATTGTTAAAATTGCTAAAACTTTGCTAGTTACCTACTACGCTTATATGCTCGAATACCGGGCGGAACTGTTTTTGTGGGCGCTGTCGGGAGCTTTGCCGTTTATCTTGATGGGTGTCTGGATGCAGGCGGCCGAAACTGGTCAATTTGGGCTGAATTCGATCGACTTTGCCCGTTATTTTTTAGCGGCTTTCATTGTCAGGCAAACAAATGTAGTTTGGGTGATTTGGGAGTTTGAAAAGGAAGTAGTGCAAGGCAGGCTATCTAATAAATTGTTGCAGCCTCTCGATCCCGTATGGCATCACTTCGTATCTCACATTTCCGAAAGGTTTGCGAGGCTGCCGTTTGTATTGGGATTAGTGCTGCTATTTTTTGCACTTTACCCGCAGTCTTTTTGGCTGCCGAGTTTGGGCAGGTTTTTGCTGTTTTTGTTGGTTATCGTCTTGGCTTTTTGTCTGCGGTTCCTGATACAGTATACCTTTGCGCTGTTTGCTTTTTGGCTGGAAAGGGCAAGTGCGATCGAGCAATTCTGGTTTCTAATTTACCTGTTTTTATCGGGACTTATCGCGCCGCTAGAAGTGTTTCCTGCACCCGTGCGCGAAGTAGTTTTGTGGACGCCGTTTCCTTATTTGATTCATTTTCCCGCTTCAATCTTGATCGGATTGCCCGTAGATCTAGGCCGCGGTTTGTTGGTAATGTTGGGTTGGAGCGCGGTGTTTTTTGTGTGGAATCGCTGGCTTTGGCGGCAGGGCTTGAAGCAGTATTCGGGCATGGGAGCGTGAATTACCCAGGACTGATGCTACAGCATTCCTCATATGCGAGAATGGTTATGAATCAAGTGGGCATTCAACCCACTTAATTTGTGCGTTTTCATCCCCTCGCTTCACTCGTAAGGTTTTGGGCGCGGGACTTCCCGCTTGTTAGTTAAATAATAATTAAAATTTATAAAACTCTAGAGTCCGTCCTAGTATAATACTAATCCTTTTGTCAAAAAGACTTAGGTGAAGCACCGTATTTACCTCGATCGCAGACATCATGCAAAAATGCAATCGCGAGTATTCGACAATTGCATAAACCTCCATTTTTTGTATATATAAGTACAAAAGTTTACAATAAACTCTTATATTAATTAACCCAACGACTGATAAACGGGATAAAAGAGATTCTAATGACAGCCAAAAAAAACCTCATTGTAATCGGCAATGGCATGGTAGGTCACAAGTTCCTGGAGTTAATGGTGAGCTCGGATGCTGCCAAACACTGGAATTTAATTACTTTTTGTGAAGAACCGCGCGTTGCTTACGATCGCGTAAACCTCAGCGGATTTTTCTCTGGCAAAACAGCGGGAGATTTATCTTTAGTTGCACCGGGATTTTATCAAGAAAACGGCATCCAAATTTATATCGGCGACAAAGCAGTCGCCATTAACCGGGAACACAAAATAGTCTCTTCAGCCAACGGTTTAGAAGTTCCCTACGACAAAATTGTTCTCGCGACTGGTTCCTATCCATTTGTGCCATCAATTAAAGGCAAAGACGCTACAGGAACTTTTGTTTACCGGACAATTGACGACCTGGAAGCGATGTCCGATTACGCTAAAAATTGCAAAACAGGCGTAGTAATTGGCGGCGGTTTGTTAGGTCTAGAATGTGCTAACGCCCTGCAAAATATGGGATTGAAAACTCACGTTGTTGAGTTTGCGCCGCGGCTGATGCCCGTGCAAGTTGACGAGATGGGCGGGGCAATTCTCCGCAGCAAAATAGAAGAGTTGGGGGTTTCGGTTCACACCAGCAAATCAACCACAGAAATTGTCAGCGAAGATGGCAAAGTTACTAAAATGCTGTTTGCTGACGGTTCGGAATTGGCAACAGATATGATTGTCTTTTCTGCTGGCATTCGCCCCCGCGACGAAATTGCCAGAAGTTGCGGTATAGAAGTAGGAGAACGCGGTGGCATTTTGATTAATGATAGCTGCCAAACCTCCGATCCTGACATTTATGCGATCGGAGAATGCGCGCTGTATCAAAATCGCATCTACGGCTTAGTTGCGCCTGGGTATACAATGGCAAGCGTAGCAGCAGATATTTTGAGCCGTGTAGCGGATGACGCGCAAGATGCCCGTCCCACAAGCACTTTTACAGGTGCGGATATGTCCACTAAACTCAAATTATTGGGGGTGGATGTCGCTAGTTTTGGAGATCCTTTCCCCAAGTCGGGCGATGCTAAAGAAATTGTTGTCACTGACACCTTCCAAGGCATTTACAAAAAATTAGTTTTAAATCAAGACGGCAGCCGAATTTTAGGCGGAATTCTCGTGGGAGATGCTTCGGCTTACGGCACTTTGCTGCAATTCATGCAAAATGAAATTGCTCTGCCGCCGCATCCCGAAGATTTGTTAATGCCACCGCGAGAAGGGGGAGCAGCGGCCGGTTTTGGAGTAGACAGTTTGCCGGATTCCGCTCAAATTTGTTCTTGCAATAATGTTACCAAAGGGCAGATTTGTGCAGCAATTCGCGATCATAATTTAACCGATGTTGCCAGCGTCAAGAAATGCACTCAAGCTGGGACGGGCTGCGGCGGCTGCGTGCCTTTAGTGACTGATATCTTCAAGTCGGAGATGAAAAAAGCTGGGTTTGCAGTCAAAAATCATCTCTGCGAACATTTTGAATATTCCCGTCAAGAATTGTACCACTTAGTGCGTTCTCAAGAGATTAAAACCTTTGAGGAGTTGATTCAAAGACACGGCAAAGGTAAGGGTTGCGAAATTTGTAAGCCGGCTGTTGGTTCGATGCTAGCTTCTACTTGGAATGACCACATTTTAGAGAAGTCTCACGTCGGTTTGCAAGATACGAACGATTACTTTTTGGCAAACATTCAGCGCGACGGTACTTATTCGGTGGTGCCCCGAATACCGGGGGGAGAAATCACTCCCGATAAGTTGATTGTTTTGGGTGAAGTTGCCAGGGATTTTGGGCTTTATACTAAGATTACTGGCGGGCAACGGATTGATTTGTTTGGAGCTCGCGTGGATCAATTGCCGCATATTTGGCGGCGGTTGATTGATGCGGGATTTGAGTCGGGACACGCTTACGGTAAGGCTCTGCGTACTGTAAAATCTTGTGTTGGTAGCACTTGGTGCCGCTTTGGGGTGCAGGATTCAACGAGTTTGGCGATCGAGGTTGAATTGCGGTATCGTGGTTTGCGATCGCCCCACAAGCTCAAATCTGCTGTCTCTGGTTGCACTCGCGAATGCGCGGAAGCTCAAAGTAAAGATTTTGGGATAATTGCGACAGAGAATGGTTGGAATTTGTATGTGTGCGGCAACGGTGGTATTAAGCCACAACACGCGGTTTTGCTGGCGACGGATATCGATAAGGAAACGCTGATTAAGTATATCGATCGATTCTTAGTTTTCTACATCCGCACCGCCGACAGATTGGAACGCACTGCTACTTGGTTGAACAAACTTGAGGGCGGAATTGAATACTTGAAACAGGTGATAATTGATGATTATCTGGGCATTTGTGCTGAATTAGAAGCGCAGATGGAACATTTAGTGAATACTTATCAATGTGAGTGGAAAACGACGATTGAAGACCCACAAAAGGTGCAGCGGTTCCAGCATTTTGTGAATTCCGATTTGCCTGATCCGAGTATTGTTCGTGTTGCGGAACGGGGACAAACGCGGCCGGCTAACGAACATGAAAAGGCTCTGGCTGGAGTTTCGGAATAACCCATATAATCGGGTTTCCAAGCAGAGCCTAGGAAACCCGGAGATCCCCCCTAGCCCCCCTTAATAAGGGGGGAACAAGAACACTAGATTGAAGTAAATTAATCTCGTTCCCAGGCTCTGCCTGGGAATGAAGTCCCGGAGGCTCTGCCTCCTCTAACCGTAAGCCAGAGCCTCCTTCCGCGAGGCGAGGCAGAGCCTCGAAACCTACGTTCCCAGCCGGAGACTGGGAACGAGATTGAAGTAAAATAACAGGAAAAGAAGATGGTTCAATCATTACAAGTTTCGGATACTGTGACTACTTGGGTAGATGTGTGTTCTCTGGATGCGATCGCCCCTTATACTGGAGTTTGCGCTTTAGTTAAAGGCGAACAAGTGGCGATTTTCCGAGTGGGAAACGGGGATGAAGTTTATGCGCTTAGCAATTACGACCCGTTTAGCAAAGCTTTTGTTTTGTCGCGGGGAATTGTGGGCGATCGCAACGGCACTCTCAAAGTTGCTTCTCCCATTTACAAGCAAAACTTTAGTCTCACTACCGGGCAATGTCTGGATGATGAAACGGTAAAGATTCCTACTTTTGCGGTTCGGGTTGTAGCCGATCGCGTCCAAGTAGCTGTTAGTTAGATTCAGCGCCTTAATTGTTCGATCGCCATCCGCCACCACCTAACATTCCTGTGGGTGCTGGCGGATTTTGCGTTGGGGCCCTCCAGACTCAGTATTTTTCGTCTAAAATAGAGTCGATTGGTTCCAATACGGTTGAGTTAAGCTCGATCCCTCCTAGCCCCCCTTCTCAATGTGGGGACAAGAACTTACTCTTGCGTCCCCCAACAACCAGGGGGATTTAGGGGGAGCTCCGAGGAATAAATAGTTTTAAGTGAACCGTATTGCGATTGGTTCCATACTCCAGGCTCGCTCAAAAAAATCTCAACTAATATCGGATCTGATGCGAGGATTGTCAATGCAAACAAACTTCAGGGGCAGGGTATCGGTATGTTGTTAAAAAAACTTGTTTCCGAAAATAATCCCCAGACTGTAGCAGAGTTAATCCATGCCCAACTCAAAATCGGTCAACTGACTTGGGGCGAGCTCAACATACAAGTTTTCGGCCAGCACTGGCGGGACGAATCTTTGCACGAAGTCCTCAGAGAAATTGCAGCTAAGCTCGACAAAGAAACAGCGAGCCAAATTATAGAATATCTCACAGAGCAAAACGGTCAACAAGAAAAATTTATTAATTTGTTTTTAGCAGCGCAATGCCTGTTAAAAGTTAAAAATGATATTAATAAAAAAACGGCCAAAAAACTGTTAAACGCTTTAAAAAAGTTATCGCAATACGGTACGGGTTTTCTGATTCTTTATCAAAGCGCTCAAGAATTGCAGGAAACTTATCAAATTCGCAATCGATCGATCGCGGCGATCGCCCAAACTTGGAAAAACGACCCGCAAACCCTGCCCTGGCTGAAAATACTCGCTCACTCCACCGACTGTGGCGAAGTCCGAGCCACAGCAGTCG
Organism: Microcoleus sp. K1-B1; assembly: GCF_036704705.1. NCBI lineage: Bacteria > Bacillati > Cyanobacteriota > Cyanophyceae > Oscillatoriales > Microcoleaceae > Microcoleus > Microcoleus sp. K1-B1. The sequence continues at coordinate 95,586 of NZ_JAUBSH010000015.1, forward strand.
AAGCAATAGCCCGTGGTTGGCCAGACCAGCCAGAAATTTACCTGATGCTCAAAAACCTCGCCAAATCAGATCCAAGCTGGGCAGTGCGATCGACCTGTGTGCGAGAAATTGCTTGTGGTTGGCCAGACACCAGCGATACCTTGCCACTGCTGAGTGCCCTGGCTATGTCAGATCAAAGTCCCGCAGTTCGCACCGCAGCACTCGAACAATTGGCCTCTAATTGGCCCGATCGCACAGATACCTTACTGCTGCTGAGAACCGCCGCCGAATCCGACGAAAATTTGGGAGTGCGAGTCTGTGCGTGGCAAGAAATAGCCAGAGGTTGGCACAGCCTTTTAGGCACGGTTTCCCTGCTGAAAAATCTTGCCCAGACAGGAAGTTCTATCCTGCGAACCGTAGCGGTGCGGGAGTTGGCAGCGGGCTGGCCCGCCGCAGCCGACGTTTGCCTGCTGCTGAAAACCCTAGCCGAATCCGACAGCAGCAAAGAAGTGCGGACAGCAGCCTTAGAAGAATTGGCTTCGCACTGGCCCGACGAACCAGACATTTACCCGCTGCTGAAGACTAAAGCCGAGTCCGACGCGAGTTCTAGCGTCCGGCGCTCAGCAGTGCAAGCAATTGCCTCTGGCTGGCCCGGGAACCCCGAAACTCTGACTTTTTTGAAAAATATAGCATTGGGCGATCGCGACGCCGACCTGCGAGAAATAGCCCTACAACAGATAGCCGCAGGTTGGGCCGACCACCCAGAAACCCTGCCCCTGCTGCAAAAAATAGCTGATTCCGAGGATTACTGGACTGTGCGGCAAGTAGTAGTGGAGGCTGTCGCCACTGTGGCATCAGGCAGTCTCGAAGTCTTTGGCTGGTTGCAAAATCTCGCCGCGTCAGACAGACACCTCAACGTCCGAGAAACTGCGGTGGAAGAGATCGCAAAACGCTGGTCTCACCGGGGCGAGACGCTGCCTTTCCTCAAAAGCCGGGTCGAGTTGGAGCATGATGCTCACCTGCTGAGCGTGCTGATGCGATCGATCGTGCGGGGGTGGCCCGACGACCCGGAAACCTTGCCTTGGCTGAAAATTCAGCTCGATTCTGGGGAAGCGCTGGTGCGGCAAGCGGCGGTGCTTGAACTCGCTTACAACTGGCCAGACAATCCTGAAACTTGGATGCTGCTGGAGGCTCAAGCAGAGGGTGATGAGAGTCCGGCTGTCAGGCAAATCGCTTTGCAAAAGTTAGCCCGCGGGCGAACAAATCAGTCTCAAACTTTCGAGTGGCTCAAAAGTAGATCTCAAAAGGATGAAGATTCGCAGGTGCGGGCGATCGCCCTGGTAGAGTTAATGCGGGGATGGAAAGACGAGCCGGGAATGTTTGAGTTTTTGCGCGATCGAACTTTGAGCGATCCTGAAAATCAAAACGGTTCTTTTCCTTACAATCCCAGATTTACAGCACTCGAAGCGATTATCGAACATTATCCCGAAAATCCGGGAGTTGTGCCGTTATTGCGATCGCTTGCAGTTTCCGACGCAGAAGAGCAAGTGCGGGCCTTAGCGAGTCGCCGGCTACGCAGCCAAGACTGGTAAGTGGAAAAAATCCTTTAGACACCTCGGAAAATTCATCATGCCTGCTCTTCTTTCTGGAGTTTGAGGAGGCTCCAACTTTAGACGTTTAGGAATAACTTGTCTTCGTTGTACTCTTAACATTCTTTGAGTATATCATTCGGGCGCAGCCGGAAGAGATATTAACAGTTAACACTGGGACTAACTCAAACGAGTGACACTCAAATGAGTGACACTCGAAAAAGTGACTGTGCATCCACAAATTCCACCAGTTATACCTGAAATATCAAACACCAAAACTTAAATGTTGAGAGGAAGCACATTATGTACACCGAAGAAAGAAGCTTGAACAATGAAACTATGGCTCTCGTCGCCGATACTACTGCTCAATCAACTCTGGCATTTGCTGAAACCACGGGAGTAAACAAACCCACTTTACAAATGGGTTCAACAGGTCAAGCTGTCAAGGAACTACAACAGCTTCTATATCATTGGGGTTATTATTTTGGCCCGATTGACGGTATCTTCGGTGTCCAAGTTCAAAACGCGGTCAAAGGCTATCAACACCGCGTCTTTTTAAAAGAAGATGGGATTGTCGGCCCTATCACTTGGGAAGCACTATACTCTGGTGCACCTGTGAATATGCCAGTAGTCATGAAGGGCAGTTCTGGTAATGCTGTTAAAATTGTTCAGAATGTCTTGAAAATCAATGGATACTATTTCGGATTCATTGACGGCTTCTTCGGGCCGATGACAGATGTAGCCGTGCGACAATTGCAACTGAGCAAGGCTTTACCGCAAGATGGAATTGTCGGCTATAGAACTTGGCACGCCCTCAGCAAGTTACCGCACTAATAACTGATTGGATTCATATCAATTCCGGTTGCACTCCTCATGATTGTTGACTGTTGACTGTTTAGTCGGGAGCCAAAAACTCAATGGTTGAGTGTTAACTGTTGACTCGATTTTCTTATTCCGAGGCAACCGGAAACCATATGATGACGTTGGTTATTGGTATTTTGATGCTGTATGAGTTTGTTTCATTTATCTTGACAACTTAAGCAATATCTAAAGGAGTAAATGTGATGGGTACTAAATTCAAGAGAAGAATTCTCTCAATTGATGGTGGCGGTATCCGGGGTATTATTCCTGCGATCGTTCTCAACTACATTGAAGAGCGCACAGGAAAACGCATAGCAACAATGTTTGATTTTATTGCCGGCACTTCAACAGGAGGAATTTTAGCACTGGGTTTAACTAGAAAGAACTCAGACTCTAGCATCAATTGTGAGCCAGAGTATACCGCTGCCGAACTTGTAAATTTCTATCGCAAATATGGAAAAAAGATTTTTAATGAGTATGTTCCACTGGATTTTGATGATTTGTTACAACCCAAGCACAACCCAAAAGGTAGGCAACAAGTTTTAAAGGAGCTTTTAGGTGAAGCTAAGGTTGAAGAGGCATTACGAGAAATTTTCATCCCCAGCTATGATATCGAACTGAGAGCACCAGTTTTTTTTACAAGCAATCCGGACGCAGAGGAATGCGACAGTATTCATAGCCGCAAAGTATGTAGCGGATTCAAAATGTGGGAGGCAGCAATGGCAACTTCTGCGGCACCGACATTCTTTCCACCCTACAAACTCGAAACGGGACATACTACCGATGAGGGATATTACGCTTTGGTAGACGGTGGAGTTTTTGCAAATAATCCTGCCTCACTTGCAATGATGGAGGCGATGATTTCTTACAAGAACAAGACTCGTGAAGAACTACACCGTAAGGATACACTTGTTGTTTCTTTGGGTACGGGATCTGTAACCAGGAGGTATAAGTATAAAGATGCAAAAAATTGGGGACAAATCAAATGGGCACTTCCCTTACTTAACGTTGTTTTAGATGGTAACAGCGAATCTGTTGCATTTCAGCTTCAGCAGCTAATGGTGAGTAAAGGAGACAAAGAAAATAACCGAAACTACTATCGTTTTCAACTTCAATTGAGTAGCGATAATGGTCAAGACCAAATGGACAACGCAAGTCCCAGTAATATTGAACACCTTGAGGAGCGAGGTGAAAAACTGATTGAACACAGTAAGAAAGATTTGAATGAGTTGTGTAACCTTTTGAAGGAGGAAACTGAACTATATCCTAATCAACCGGACAGTTAAATCAAGATATGGTTGGAGGATTTTTAATGGGGGTAAGACTTTGTGTGTATTCATTCCCACAAAAGGGCATCCCAAACCGCACCGCTTCCCCCATTACCTAACACCGATCGCACTCCGAAACCGTTTTCTCCCACGTAAGTAACTCTTCCCGAAAAAGTTGGTATTGCTTGGCCTGCTGCACGAGGCTTGCAGTTTCCGACGCTAACGAGCAAGTCCGGGCCTTAGCGGGCTGCAGGCTGCACAGCCAAGATTGGTAAACAAAAACCATACCCCAGTTTCTCCAACAGTCCTCGACGCAAAGCCTCTGGACAAGCCCGTGAAATGTAGCGACAATCCCCCGTGGTTGCCCCGTCTGTGGTGATGTTGCGTCCAGGATTGTCCAAGAAACCGGGGTTCAAGAAATTTCCCAACAGTTTTTAATTATGTCTCACGAACTTCCGGGGTAATTCCTTCAGGTTTTGCTGTTTCAGTCAGAATTGCCAAAATTTGGTCAGGAGTTAGGTTTGGATTCGCCTGAAGCATGAGAGCAATTACACCCGCAACATAGGGGGCAGCCTGAGACGTTCCCTGCTTGAAGTCATAACCTACGTTTCCCGGCTTAATCGGAATTGTAGATAAGACTTCATGACCGGGAGCAACCACAAAATTTGTTGGTATCGAACCAGCAGGATTGGAAAATGTTGTCACCTGTTTGGCTGGAAAACTTGTTACTGCTCCGACAGCTATTCCCAAATTATCGAAAGCATAAAATGCTGGAAAACCTGGTTCGCTAGGGTTGAGTTTATCCCTCTCATTTCCCGCTGACATTACCACAAAAACTCCGCGTTGCTTGGCATATTCTAGGGCTTGTCGTACTTCCGGAGCAGCAACCAGTCGGCCCAAACTCATGTTAATAACATCTGCGCCATTATTAACCGCATAGCGAATGCCATCAGCGATATCTTTATCTTTCCCACCTTTGCTGCCCAACACCCTAATCGGCATAATCTGAGCATCATAAGCGACCCCATTCATTTCTAAGGTATTATTGGGAGAATTGATGTCAATTCCATTTCTTTTCGCCCCAATAATTCCTGCTACGTGAGTTCCGTGATCCTGTTCCGGATCTCTTAAATCTGGGGAGGGATTGGCATCGCCATCCACAAAATCCCACCCATTTACATCATCACCAACTCCGTTGAGATCGTCATCAATACCATTCCCCGGAATTTCTTTAGGATTCCGCCAGATATTGCTCTGTAAATCGGGATGACTCAAGTCAACGCCACTATCCAGTACCGCAACCACAACACCTTTACCCGTGTATCCTGCTTTCCAGGCTGGGGCAACATCGATCAGGTTTAAGTCTCCTATGTTATTTTTTACCGCTGCACTGGTGAGCGGGTTAGCAGCATCCAACTGTTTACCAGTGGCCGCCGCAACTGCCGCTGCTGCATCCACCAGTCCGTAGCCAAACAAGCTGTTGAACTTATCTGTTGTAGGTGCAGCTAAGATGCTGAGATTGTAGAGTGTGCTGCCTACAAAAGGGTTGACTCCGAGATAATAAGTACCTGCTGATAAACCCATAAAGAAAATTTCCTCTGGATTGTTGCCTTGCTGTTGAGGAACGCCAAGAATTTCACCAAAATCAACCTTGTTGTTATTGTTGACATCCTGAAACAGCACTAAATCCGCATCTGTACCTGGAGACATTCCCCGCAAGTTGACTTGAAGGTTGCTGGGTTGCGGGAGATCGAATTTGTAGAGTTGTGCAGGTTGGTTTTCATTAACAAAGCCGTCCCCCGAACCCTTGACTCCGTTGCTGAATGTGCCCAGAGAAGTAAGTTGATTCAGCAAAACCTGAATTGGCTTGAAAGTTATATTCAGGTTGTAGCTGGTGTTAGCTCCCCGTACACCTTGTCGAACTAAGACAGAGTATGTACTTGGTAAAGAAAAGCGACTTATCATTACTTCTGGCTCAATTCCCAAATTCTGGGAGGCAGAGATTTCATCTCGACTCAGGCTACCATCGCCATTAATATCCCTCCCAAACCATAAATCAGCGTCCGCACTCAAACCGCTGAGTTCTAATATGATACTACTGGGTGTGTCAGTGGTGAAAGTGTAAATATCTTGGATGTCGTTTTCATCTACGAAGCCATTCAGGCTAATTGAATTTTTCAGAGTACCGAGGTCTGTTATTCCTACTGCTGCTGCTTTTCGTTCGGTTTGGGGTACAAAAGAGTCATTGCCACTACCACCAATTAGCGTGTTTCCACCCAAATTGCTAACCGAACTGTCTTGGCCATCAGAACCTGTAAGTATGTCGCTGCCTTGACTACTGTGCAGCGAGTCTGTTCCTTGACCTCCAACGAGGGTATTGTTCCCAAAGTTGCCAGAGATGAAGTCATCAAAATTCCCGCCCAATAGGGCATCGTTACCGCTACCTCCTAACAGGAAATTCTGACCGCCACCGCGATCGAGCAATTCTGGAGAGACCGAACCAATCACAATATCATTACCTTCTAAAGCCCGCAGTCCTCTGGTGAAGGGGTTTAAAAGTCCTGGGGTTAGCCTGAAGTAATCAGAATTGGGAGTTAGATCGAAAAAGTTAGCGTCACTGCTGGAACTATTCATAACAAGATGCTCCTGGTCAGATTAACAAATGTATTTTAATAAGGAAAAAAAAATGATCGTGAAATTGCAACGTTTTTTAACAATACAGGACTTACGCAATTGGCACACTAAAATTTAAGTTTACGGTGCGTCAGGTAAATTGCTCGAACGGTTATTGAGGGTTTCGATATCTGAGGCACCTTACTAATTATGACAATCGCCTCAGTCCTGCAATTCTTCAAGAAGATTATGTTCCTCTTCCTGACTCGATCGAGCTTGCGATCGCCAGCCTGGTGATTTCGGGACTAGGGAATATTTTGTCAATACAACAGAATGTATAGGAGCTAACACAAACGCGTTGCTTAATCAAGGTATCAAAAAAATCAGTTAAAAATCCCGAAGCTTGGTATGTAATGGTTGATACGAGTTGCATATTTAGCCTTTCATACCGTAAATCAGCAAGTCCCAGAAACCGTGCGAACATCTCCTGTACCGATCGCACATATCGATTTATTCTGATAAAAAGCCGATCGCATACCGCACCGCTTCCCCCATCATCGAACCGCGAACACGAGCGGACGCCGTTTTCTCCCACGTGAGCAACTGTTCCCGAAATACCGGGTCTTGCTTGGCCCGCTGCACGATCGCCTGACTGATGACTTTCTTTTGAATCTGCTCCGTCGGGATACCTTGCTGCTTCAAATAATCCAACAGCCGCTGCACGCTGTCGGAAAATTTATCCGGCGTCTGAGACATCAAAATAAACGAAATTTGGCGGACCATCCGCTGGTAGATTTCCTGTCTTCTGAGCAACGCCTCCTTGGGACTCGGCTCCGCATTGTTACTAGGAAAAGCCAAGTCGAGCAAAGTCAAAATTTCAGCGCCCTTGGCTAAAACCTTTTCCAACATATCTGGATAAAGCTCCAAAATGCGATCGCCCAAAATCTTGCCGTTCACCAAACGGTTCGCGCTCAACCGCAGTAAATTTTGTTCTCCCGCAGACTCAAAAAATTGAACATTCAATTTGAGTTCGCGGCTTTCCAACTCCACGCGACGCAGCGTAAAAACCAAAGCCTCCCAATTAGGAGCTTCCTCAAAAAACACCTTGACAATAGAACTGTCCTCTTGATGCTGCCGCCCCAATTCCCCCGACTCAAAATCGCGATCGACCGGAAAGCGATTTGCCGCAACTTTCGCAGTATAATCAAACTGAGTAAAAACATAGCTGCAGTCAACTCTCGACAGATCGACATCTTGAACTTGCCAATTTTGAATGCAGCAACCCGTAAGCTGCGCCCCCTCCAAATTCGTCCGAATAAAACGGCACTCAATCAAACAAGCTTCTCTTAAATCCGCCTCACCCAACATCGCATCCATCAAATAAGCGCCACTCAAATCAGCTTTCCGCAAATCAGCACTTCGCAAATTAGCTTCGCTCAAATCAGCCCGCAGCAAATACACTCCTTGCAGGTTAGCTCGCAGCAAAAGTGCCTTCTTAAAACTCGCTTTCAATAAATAAGAACCCGCAAGATTAGCTCGACTCAAATCAGCGTTATCCAGCACCGCCTCAGTCAAATCCGCCCCGGCCAGCACAGCTCGGTGCAAGTCAGCACCCGTCAGATTTGCCGATCGCATTTGAGCGCCATTCAAGTCAGATTCAATCAAATTTACACCGATTAAAATTGCCGATCGCAAATTCGCTTCCACTAAATGCGCTTCCCGCAAATTAGCACCCGTTAAATTAGCACCAACAAGACTGGCGCGGTTGAGATTCGCCTCCATCAATTCCGCCGCCATCAACTTCGCGCCGTCGAGTTTAGCCCCGGCAAAATTAATCTGGTCAGATTTAACTCCCTGAAGATTAGCACCGCCCAAATCTGCTTCGGGGAACGCGGCCCAATTGAGTTCTGCTGCTTTCAAACAAGCAAGGCGCAAATCCGCTTTAGCAAGATTTGCCCCGCTCAAATTTGCCCCGCTCAGATTCGCCCCAGCCAGCCCCGCACTGCGGAGATCCGCGCGTCGCAAACAAGCCCCTATCAACTTGGCATTGCTCAAAAAAGACCAGCTTAAATTAGCGCCGGTCAAGTTAGCACCAGTGAGGTCTATTTCTCGCAGGTTAACACCGCTTAAACTAGCGCCGCTGAGGTCAATGTGACCAAAGTTGCGCTCTCCCTGTTGATAGCGCTGTAAAAATTCTTGTGTTTGCATTCCGCAGATTTGGGGGCTAGCAATTGAGCTGTTTTAGGACGCGCTGGTCAATCGATTTTAGATTTTAGATTTTAGATTTTAGATTAAAGAATTGAAGCATTGACCCCACCGATAAATTCGGGGGGGAAGTTTCTCGGATACAGATTTTTTATTTCTGGACGGATGAATCCGGGGGCTTGTATCTTGGATGCTTACGGTCAATAAATTTAACTGTAAGGTAAGGACGAAACACCAGCGGGCTAGGCACGGGGACACTACTCCTACTACTTACTGCAATAACTCATGTCCTCCGGGTGATCCGTGGGTACTTTACCCCTATAGATGGCAGGTCAAAGGATTTGGTGCGTCAGTTCTATTTCTACTACCAGTTTTACAGACTTTTGTAACTTCAAGTAGCAGAGTTCATATCTGATAAGCTGCCCAGCCGGAGAGTGTTTTTACCTAAAGCGCTGCAATTCTTGCTGCAAGTGTTTTCCCCATTTAGTCGCTAGAGGAATTTCTGTAAAAGGAACCTGCACCGCAGCAGCATCTTTCAACAAAAATTCGAGGGCGATTGGACTTCCAGAACTCGGGGGCGAGTCTAAATCCACTGCCTGAGAGTTGACTAACAACCGCAGCGACTGCACGTCTTTTAAAGAAAAAGTTTGCAAATTCACAGGCCCGCTGCGAGTAGGTTTTCCCCAAGTTAAACTGTCTTCTTGCTGACCGAGTACAGCATAAATATCGTACTTGGCTTTAGCGAATTGTTCTGCCCAGACGCGATACGCTTCCAGCTTTTGATACTCGTTCCATCCAGCCCAAGCCAGCCCAATAAAAATTGCCAGCAGCGGCAGCCACATTAAACCTCTTTCCATGCAATACCCTTGTTGAAAATAGTCCAGGTTTTGTTTGTCATCTTCTCTAATGATACAATTAATTGAACTCCTAAAACTTGCTCTGCAATTTCAACTAGAAATTAGAGCCATTTATGAGCGAGCAACAGCCACCGCCGAAAACTACCAAACCCCCGCGTGCGAGATCCCCACAAGTCGCAGCAAGGAAAACTGGCACTGGCGGTGAAAATTGGGTTATTGTGGTGAACACGCCTTCCCTAAACGGACGATCGGCCATGAAAAAGTTTTTCCTTCTGTGCTTATTTTTAATCGGGCTCGGCTGGGCGATTTCTAATTTCCCAGGACTTGCTACTCAAGGCACTTACGACTCGATTGTGCTTGATTTCCGCGAAGATTTGGGTGCTGCTGAGATTGCGAAAGAAGTAAATGCGATCGCCCAACAGTACCAAATCGCACCGCAACTCAACAGCGAATTCTCAGCGGCCGACAATGTATATGTAGTTAAGGGCGATCGCACTTTGCTAAACGCCCTGAGAAAATCAAATTTGGCTAAAGATACCGAATACATTGAACCGAACTACGTCTACAGCGCTTTCGAGATTCCCAACGACCCCATGTATACCAAGCAGTGGAATCTCCGCAGCATCAATGTAGAATCTGCCTGGAACGAAACCAAAGGCAGCGGCACAACAGTAGCGATAATTGACACGGGTATTAGTCCAGTCGCTGACTTAAAAGAAACCAAATTTGTACCGGGCTACGACTTTGTAAACGATCGCGCCGAGGCCTACGATGACAACGGCCACGGTACTCACGTCGCAGGTACTGTCGCCCAATCAACTAACAACAATTACGGCGTCGCGGGCATTGCCTACGAAGCAGCTTTAATGCCGCTAAAAGTGTTAGGCGGCAGCGGTGGTGGCACGGTTTCTGACATCGCCGAAGCAATTAAATTTGCTGCTGACAACGGCGCAGATGTCATCAACATGAGTTTAGGCGGCGGTGGCGAAAGTCAGTTAATGGAAGAGGCGATCGACTACGCCCACTCTAAAGGCGTTGTCATCATCGCAGCCGCCGGCAACTCCGGCGACAGTTCCGCTTCCTATCCCGCCCGCTATCCCCACGTCATCGGCGTTTCCGCCCTCGGCCCCGACGACGAAAAAGCCTCTTACTCCAATTTCGGCGCAGGGGTTGACATTGCAGCCCCCGGCGGTTCTGAAATGGGCAAAATCCTGCAAAGTACGATCGACCCGGAAACCGGCGCCGAAGTCTTTGAAGGCTACCAAGGCACTAGCATGGCTTCTCCCCACGTTGCAGCCGTTGCAGCCCTTGTCAAGACTTCCGGCATCACAGAACCAGACGCAATTCGCAGCGTACTCTTGCAGTCCTCGCGAACTGTCACTGAAGATCCCTTAAACCATTTTGGTTCAGGACACCTAGACGCAGCCGCAGCAGTTCAGCTAGCCCAGCGCGGACAAATCAACTTCCGCGATTTCTTCCGCTGGCTGCGCGATAACGGCTATCTCAACCCCCGCTTTTGGATTGACGGCGGTGCAGTCGCCCTGTTGCCTAAAATTGCAATGGTGCTCGGTTCTTACCTGCTGGCTTTCTTGATGCGGAATTATTTCCCCTTCGCCTGGACTTGGGGCTTTTCCGGTGGCTTGATTGCTGGTAGTTCAGGGTTCTTTTTCCTGCGGAACTTGTTTGTATTTGACTTGCCGCAGTGGCCGATGCGGGTGATGGGCAGTTCTATTCCTGAACTCGGCGGTGCAATTAATGGCAGCAGTATGCTGAATCCCTTTTTTGCTAGCGTTTTGATTCCTGGGATTTTGATTGCTTTGCTGTTGGGACATCAACAGTGGAAGTGGATCGCGATCGCAATTTCGATCGGCTTTGCTAGCAGTTTAGCAGTGAATGCTTTTGTGTCTCCCACAGTCTGGGGATTGGGCACAGGTTTGGTATCACAAACATTTTTGATTGTCAATGCTTTTCTGTGTTTCGGACTGGCGCGTTTAGCAATTAAAACAGAGGTGCGATCGGCATGAGTATTACTGTCAAAGGTGAAATTGAACGCAAAGGATTAGGCCCGGGAACTTGGGCTTTGGTTGGCCAAGATGGGGAAACTTACGAACTTAAGGATGCTCCTTCTGACTTGAAAAAAGCTGGTTTGAAAGTCAGTGTTAAAGGTGAAGTCCGCAAGGATGTGATGACTTTTGCTATGATCGGCCCGGTGCTTGAGGTGCAGTCTTTTGACGTGTTGTAGGTCGATCGACTAATCCAGCTTTCGAGCAAAAAAAACCCCGGCCAAAATTGGCTGGGGTTTATTAGACCTCTTGCGAAAGTGCGCTCGTTCTAGGTAAAATAAAATAAAAAATTAGATTAATAAGATGAATTACGAACAATTACAAAAGTTGAACCCTGCAGACTTTAAACGGTACTGTGGAGTACATCAAGA
>NZ_JAUBSH010000016.1:0-17434 GCF_036704705.1 Microcoleus sp. K1-B1
TGAGTTACCTCAGTAGATATATTCTTTTTGTTTACTTATCTTAACATAGTTCGGTTTTTTTGCGCCGACCTACTTAGTTGTTAGTTGTTAGTTATAAAATGACTGAAAAAACGGGCAATTGTGGAAAATCAATGCACTCGTTATTCCAGGCATCTTAAATAAATATTTAAGTAGAAGAATTAATCAGAATATTTGTTAATAAAGAGTCGGTAAATCAAGGTTTTATAGAAAACAGAGGCGAGTTCTGAAGTTCGATCGCACTTCCAGGCCCGCTGAGTCAACTGCTGCTCTCTGCAGCCACAACCTTCAAGAACTTATAAAATAGTTCAAGAAGGTATCAAAAGACAAAGTAAGGTTTTTCATGGCCGATCAATTAATTCGCGCTACAGCCGCAGAGGGCGGAATTCGCGCTGTAGGCGTCATTTCCACCCGCCTCACCGAAGAAGCAAGACAGCGGCACAAGCTCTCCTACGTGGCTACAGCCGCCCTCGGCCGCACGATGTCGGCAGGGCTGTTACTCGCCTCCAGCATGAAGCGGCCCGAATCGAGAGTCAACATTCGCATCAAAGGAGATGGGCCGCTGGGCGGGCTTCTGATTGATGCGGGACTCGATGGAACAGTTCGAGGTTATGTGGAGAATCCCGGAGTGGAACTGCCGCCGAATGCTAAAGGCAAACTTGATGTCGGCGGGGCAATAGGTGACGGCTATTTGTACGTGGTGCGGGACGTTGGATATGGCTTCCCTTATTCAAGTACGGTGGAATTGGTTTCCGGCGAAATTGGCGACGATCTAACTCACTATTTGGCAACCTCGGAGCAAACGCCTTCGGCTCTGGTTTTGGGGGTGTTTGTGGGGGCGGGCGGGGTAGAAGCGTCTGGGGGTGTGCTGTTGCAGGTTCTGCCGAAGGCGGCAACGGACGAAAAATTGGTGCAAACTTTAGAATCTAGAGTTGCTGAATTGTCGGGCTTTACGCCGCTGCTGCGATCGGGCAAAACGCTGCACCAGATTCTCGAAGAGTTACTGGGAGATATGGGCCTGGAAATTTTCCCGGAAACTCAGATGGTGCGCTTTGACTGTGGCTGTTCGTTCGATCGAGTTTTGGGAGCTTTGAAAATGTTGGGCGAAGCGGAACTCCAAGACATGATTGAAAAAGATGGGGGGGCTGAGGCTACGTGCCATTTCTGCAACGAGGTTTACCAAGCTAATAGCGACCAACTTGCGGAACTGATCGGCGATTTGCGATCGAACTCCGGTTCTTGAGACGATAATGTGTAATTGGCTCTATTGAGTGCGAGTTAGGGATGATGGCCTTGACCAATTGCCAATTACGCATTATCAATTACCTAATCACAAAATTTTAATTTTGGCGGTTTGGCGATCGGCTCTTGCAGTCTGGGGCCGACGGGAGTATGTAAAAGTGATGAATACATTTTATAGAGCAGTTGATAGCAGCGCTCGCAGTTTTTAAATAACTAACGCTGGCTGGTTGCTGTTTGTGGTGAGGATATGAGTCAAGATCGCAAAATACCAGGCCGTTGGTCTGCATCAGAATCCTTGGAGTCAACAAAGGATACTTCGTCGCTGGTGCGCTTACCAGCAAGGAAAAACCGGGCTGAACGACTTAAAGAGCTCCGAGAGTTGGTTACTTCGGGAAAACTGCCGGGAGGGAATCTGGAACTACCGCCGAATTTGTCTGGGGAAAACTCGCAGCCGCCGGGGGAACACAATCCGTTTTGGCGGAACTGGTCAAATAAGTGGCAGTTTTGGCTGGCGCTGAGTTTGATGCTATCGGTGGGTATGGGGTTTGTGGCAATTGCGTCTTTACTCAACCTGACCTCACAGTCCAATTGCTCAAAGATTTTTTGGCCGACGGCTTCTGCTAACGATCGCTTTTTTTGTGCTCAAGAAGCAGCAAGCAAGCGGACGGCGGATGATTTGCTCAGGGCGATCGAATTAGTTAATGCTTTGCCACAAAACCATCCGCTGCGGCCGAGAATTAACACTCAAATCGATCGGTGGTCGGAGGATATTATTAGGCTGGGAAATGCTAGTTTCCAAGAAGGAAAGCTGGATGAGGCGATTGCGCTCGCTCGTAAGGTTCCTAAAAACGTTCCGGCTTACCCGAAGATGGAAAAGCAGATTGAAAAGTGGCAGTCGATATGGAGCGATGCAGAGAAAATTTACCGCAAGGCGGAAGACCACTTGCGTCAGGAAGAGTGGCCGCTGGCTTTCAGCCAAGCTACTCTGCTTTTGGATTTGGGAAATACTTTCTGGGAATCGGCTAAGTACGAGGAATTGACTAAGCTAATTCAGACGACTCGGGCGGAGGGCAATAAGTTGCTAAAAGCCCGGAATACAGCCTCCGAGGGAGGTCTCGACAATCTGGTGACGGGGATTAAGCTGGCTCAGGGAATTGATCAAAACAGTTATTTGTATCAAGCTGCCAATAAGGCGATCGCAGAATTTAGCAAGAAAATTCTGGATATCGCCCAAAAACGTTTGCAGGCAGGGGATTGGCAGGAGGCGATGGCGATCGCTAATAAGATTCCAGAGTCGGCAAATTTAAGGGAACAAGTACAGGATTTTAATGAGTTGGCGAATGCTACTTCTCAGGCTTTGACTGGCTCTGTTGAGGGTTTCTCCAAGGCGATCGAGATTGCTCAAAAGTTGAAGTCCGGCCGCCCTTTATACAAACAAGCTCAAGATTTAGTCGGTCGCTGGCAGCAAGAAATGGCTGATGTCAAAGTTTTGGATATGGCAAGCAGGCTGGCGGCGCCTGGTGGGGTAAATGATTTGAGGGCTGCAATCGCGCAATTGCAAACAGTCCCGGAATCAAATCCCCGCGCTTCGGAAGCTCGCCGTCAAATTAGCACCTTGAGCCGTCAAATCGAGCTGCTGGAAGACAGTCCGTATTTGCAAAGAGCCAACGATTTGGCGAGTACGGGCGATCCGAATGCTCTGGAAGCCGCCGTTGCTCAAGCTTCTCGGATCGGTAGAGGTAGGGCGCTTTACGTGGAAGCTCAAGCCAAAATTCAAGCTTGGATCGAGAGGAGACAGCGGCTTGTTGACCAGCCGTTTTTGGATAGAGCTCAGCAGCTAGCGGCGAGCGGCAATTTGGCAGGGGCAATTGACATGGCCCGCCGGATTCGATCGGGACGGGTGCTTTATGAGGAAGCTCGATCGAACATTCGGACTTGGGAGGCTCAATTTGAGGGCGAGCAAGGTTTGCAGAACGCCCGTCAGACGGCCAGAGCGGGGACTGCGGAAGCTCTGCAAACGGCTATTGCGCTGGCAAGTCAGGTTCCGGAGTCGAGTTCGCTCCGGTGGCAGGCGAGTGAGGCGATTGATGAGTGGAGCCAGCGGATTTTGGCGCTTGGTGTGGAAGAGTCGTCGTCGGATCTGGCTGGGGCGATCGCGACTTTGAAGAAAATTCCGTCGGGGACTCGGGCTTTTGAGCAAGCTCGATCGCAAATCAAAGTTTGGGAGGAGTCGCTGAATCCTCCCGATGCTGAATCTCCCCCTCCTGAACCGCCGGAAACGGAGCCTCCGACCAGCTCTGGCAATCGTTAGCTTAACTGGTTTGCCCGACATGGGGCGGGGGGTTTAAACCCCCGTCTCACAGCTTGCATTCGGTTTTAACTGATATCTTGCACCATTGTTAGCAACAGGCTTTCCGGCCTGTTCCACAAAATATAAATTTTATTGTGGAACAGGCCGGAAAGCCTGTTCATAAAAAGCTTATTGATAATGGTGCAACATTTCAGTTTTAACCGACTAAGAATTCATCAATTGCCACCGGATTTGACAAGATATTCTTAATGGTTAATCGCCAACATTTAAAAATTGGTAAATAAATTCTTTGTATTCATCTTTCACGGGCAGCTCTTCATCGACTTTGAGTCGCCGACGCACTGCCACAACTTCTTTGCGTTCGATCGGGTTATAACCTGGTTTCTCGTATTTTTCCCAATACAATCCCGTTCCCCGGCGCTGCCAAGCCGGCAGTTCGTTAAAGTTAATTCCGTTTTGAAATAGCAATTCGTTTTTGAAAGCCACCGATTGTTTGTCTAATATAACTGCTGCTGTTTCACCCGTTTCGCCATTTTTTCGCAGCATCCAATAACTCCAGCCATTCAAAGCGCAGCGCGCTGCATCTGCTTGGCGCCATAGAAAATAATCTACTACTTGCGATTTGTTGGCTGCGGAACAAATGCGGCTGTCAAAATTGACTGCTGTTTGGGCGGCGCGAGTGAAAGTTGCACTGGCAATACTGGCAGAAATAGAGACAATTTTTTCTAAGCTGCGGTCAAATAAATCCCAATCAGGAGGAAACAAAACTGAGATTTCGTCACTTTCGGTATAAGCGTAAATTCCGTCTAGTTCTGACAGGAGCGCTTTGGCAGTTTCCACCATTAATTCGTGGAATTTTAAGTCGAAAGGCTTATCAAAACTTGAGGAAGTAAATTTTGAAAAACTGCGACCGTCGGCGCGAATTACTGTGTGAGTTCCCGGCAATAAACGCAGGCTGTGAAAATATTCAAGCTCGCGCATTTTTTTTTCAAATGTCTGATTGTCCATGAATAACTTCCTCTGCGGGCCAGGTTTTTACTTCAAAGGTAAAGTTTTCTGCTATGCGGGCCCAAAACAGCCGTTCAAACCCTTCGCCGTAACTGGGCAATACCATTTTTTTTATAGTAGCATAAATTGCTATATCTGGAACTTGAGATTTGCCCGATCGCTTTTGATTTCTAGCTAAACAGTCGCTGACTATTGATTCAAAGTAGTAACCGATGATTTGGGCATTATAGGTGCGACCGATATCAATCAGCGACTTGCGATCAAGAACTTCGGGATTGGTATTGTCAACAGCAACTGAATGACCTGCTTGCAGTGCATTTTCAATTAATTGAATTTGTCGGCGCGATTTATTTTTATTGTTTCGCATTAAATCTTTGCTGACCAAAACGTGCGTGGCAGCTAAATAGTCGCGAAAAAATGTGCTTTTTCCCGATGCTTGCAATCCCATTAAAATGACTAATTCCATGAGAAGCTAAACATCCGCCGGATTCAGGTGCATCATCGCCCAAGTGGTGTAAGTGCCGATCGGACTCCAAAGTATGTAAGGCAGCAATAACAGGGCGGCTGCCTCGGAAACTGGCAACACAGTTAAAGCTAGGATTACGCTTAAAATAGCGCCCGTTCCGCCGATTATTGTGCCGACTTTTAGGCTCCTAACTTTGCACATAACCGAGGTGTAAGACATAGTTACTATTTCTAAAAGCAGGTACAAACCCATTCTCAGCCAAGTCTCCTGAGTTCCCGGTTCTTTTTCCCAAACAATCACTGCTGACCAAGCTGCACAAATAAAAATTACTGTCCAAATTAGGGGAATTGCTTTTTCAAATACTAGCCATCTCGGACGCTGCAAGCGGTTGAACCATTGGATGTCGCTGGGCGCGATTATGTTAGCTGCTAAAGCTACTACAAAGGCGACGCCTCCAATTACCATCCAGGATTTAATCATTTTGTTACCTTGGGCGAGGTTGACGGGTTCGATTCAGCAGATATTATCTCGGATTTTGGCGATCGCGCAATCTGTCCCCAGTTATATTAGGTTGAACCCAGTCACGAAACCCAACATCAGTTGAAAAGTTATTTAGACTTCTGGGAAACCTCAATTTATTATCTTCAGTTCCCCTTCATAATATAAAAAATGTGACTCTTGCTCCCTCCCCTTGACAAGGGGAGGGTTCAGGTGGGCTTTTCAGTAAATTTGACCAGTAAATTTGACCAGTAAATTTGACAAAAAGTCTATTAGTCTTTCAAAAAAATCGGCGACTAGCCGAGCCGATGATGCTGTTCTAATTCTAAACTAGAGTCATTCTCTTTTTTGGGAACCAGAAGCGTATTTTCGCTGCTGGGTTGCAACACGGCTTTAATCACTTGGAGAAAACGGTTAGGCTTTTTGGTTTGACCGTTGAGAGTGCGCCGGTCTTGCACTTTTTTAGAAAGGTGCCTCATCACAGATAAATCGAGTTCATCGATGAAATGGTCTGCTATACGTTCTCCCATTAAATCAATAGCTTCAGCATACTGATCGGTTAGCGTTTCTATGGCATCGTATGCTTCGTCAGCAACTTGACTTGCTACTGTTTTATTTTGGTCGCCCGGTGTCTGGGAATGGGTGCGGCGCCGGTCTAAAAGGCTTTGGTAATCCGCAATGCTCATTCCCAAATTGTAGAGATGGTGGTGAGCGTGATCAATCAAATCTACTTCACTGGGATAGAAGAAACCGCGAGTGCTGTTGATGCCGTGCAGTTTTGCCCAACGCCGCAGAGTTGTCTCATCTTGCAGTTGGTATCGCTCCAACATTTGAGCTGTGTTCAGCTCTACTTCTGGCGTAACTTTGAAATCGCTCATCGGTAAATCCTCGCTGGTGAGTAAATAAATAAAATTGAAACTTAGAATCGGTGATTGGCTTACAGTCTGAAAATGACGATCAATCCTGTGACGGCATTGAGGAAAGTCTTGCGGGCATTTGCTAGCCGTCGATCGTGCGATCGTGCGATCGAGTCAGAGGATTTCAGGGTAGCGTACTTTTGGGCTTTGTCTCGATCGCATCCAGGAGCAAGGACACAGGGTTAATAATATAGCTGATTTAAGGTTTCAACAACCGTTAAAAATAGTAAAGTTTGATTTTTAGGGTTGAATTTTTAGTAATGTTGAGCTATAATATTCTCAATAACCGTGCAATTAGTAATTTTAGTAGTTGCAAACGAGATTCTTAGTATGCCTGTATACGATTATTTGTGTCCCGAAAACAACCAGCAGTTAGAAGTTTGGCACAGCATGAACCTGGAAGTTTCGACTTGGGGTCAACTGTGCGAGTTGGCTAAGCGCGAACCCGGGGAGACTCCCGCAGATGCTCCGGTACGCAGGCTGCTGAGCGCTCCGAGGTTGATGAAGCCGACATCAGACACCGATTATAAAAATTCGGGTTTTAGCAAGTACGTGAAGCGGGATGAAGGGGTTTATGAAAATGTCACGGCTAAGGATGGTGAAAGCCGTATTGTCAATCGAGATGGTAAACCGATTAAAGACTGAGAATCCACAATAATGCAGTTTTCAGTTGAGTGAATTACAGATATTCGGTAGGGACACGGCTGGGTCGTGTCCTGTATTTTATCCGATTGACAACTAACTGCTATATTATTCAGATTATATTATGCCCATGCAGACGGAAACAAAACGCTCCACGGGACATAATCTTATTTGCCAAACCAATCTTTCATTTTTTGTTGTGCTTGTTCTTTAGTATCAGCATTAATGTATACTGAAACAGTAGCTATTGCCGCCAGCAATACTCCCAAATCGTCGGTAAATCCGATGCCGACTAATATATCGGGAATGGCATCAACAGGAGATATAAAATAGGTCAAAGCTCCAAGTACAACTCCTTTTGCCCAAGCAGGCACGTTTGGGTTCTGAGCCGTATAGTAGAGAATCAAAGCTTTTTCCACTACTTCTCTTCCTGCGGTTAAAGCAAAGTTTTTAAGTTTAGTCCAAAAAGTTTCATCTGAATAGTTAACATTGGGGTTGCTGAGGTTTGTTGTGGTTCCTTTGAGGTCGATTAAATCGAGAGGGATGCCCTTATTTTTAAGCTGGGTAACAGCAGAATTGAAGGATGCTGATGCCTGATTTTTATTAGGGGCGGCCTCCCGTATTTGTTTCATGTCTGCGATGAATTCCTGCATGGCTTGGATTTGCAAGTCGGAAACCGCCAGCAGTTTTTTGGCAGATTGGATGGCTTCGCTTTCTGCAGGATGCAGCGTCTTATTTGCCCCAGCAATGTTAATTAAAAAATACATGACTCCCAAACGCAGCGGTTCTTCTGATTGGCTGAGTGTTTGCAAGCAGTCGCTGAGTGATGGGGGAGTACCTGTGTAGGATTGGATTTGAGTTTTTGCCGAGTCAGAAAATTTGTCTAAATTTATGGTTTTAAACAACAAATCTAGTTCGTCAATATCAACGGAACCATCGGCGGCTGCGATCGCAAACAAAGAACCATAAAAAGCTAAAAGTTCGCTTTCTGAGGATGTGGCAAAAATATCTCTCTCGGACACGATGCTACTCCGATTGATAACGATGCTTTGCATTTTACCACAAAACTCAGCGCGCCATGATTTCAGAAACCGGCAATAATTTTAGAGAGTATGAAACAAAGGAGAATTTTTTATGAAAGTTGCGATCGTCGGCTGTGGCTATGTGGGTACTGCGACAGCCAAACATTTACGCGGCAAATCTGATTGTACCGTGACGGCGACAACTACGACGGCGACACGAGTCGTTGAGTTGGAGGGTGTCGCGCAGCGGGTAGCCGTGCTCAAAGGAAATGACAAAGATGCAATGACGGCTGTATTGCAAGAACAAGATGCTGTTATGCTGTGCGTAGGTGCTCCAAATGCTCATACTTATCAGGAGAGTTATTTAGAGACTGCGACTACTTTGGTATCGGTTTTAAAGGAGATACCGACAGTCAAGCAGGTTATTTATACGGGTACTTATTCTGTGTATGGCGATCGCCAAGGTGAATTGGTAAATGAAGAATCACCCGTCGCACCGGCTAATCCAAATGGTGAAATTCTCGCAGAAACAGAACGGGTTTTATTAGCAGCATCTAGTCCCAATCTTCACGTCTGCATTCTCCGTTTGGGAGGAATTTATGGGCCGGAGCGAGAATTAGTTAAAATCTTTGGAGGCTGGGCTGGTAGCACTCGTCCCGGTAGGGGGGAAGATGCTACTAATTGGGTGCATCGAGATGATATTGTTGGGGGGTTAACCTTTGCTTTGGAAAATCGATTGCAGGGAATTTACAATTTAGTCGGGGATGTGTCGCTATCCAGTGGTGAATTGCTCGATCGCATTTTTGAAGCTAATAATTTGCCTAAAGTTTCTTGGGATGGAAGTCCTAGCGTGCGGCCTTATAATGCGAGGGTGTCGAATCAAAAGATTAAGGCGGCGGGTTATCAGTTTATCCATCCTGAGATTAGGGAGTTTTAATAGTGCTGGGCGCAGCACCTAATTATGCAGGGTGCACACTACGCACCTTGCTAGAGAATATTATATTTTCCCTTTAACCCAACTTCTAAAGGATTTCAGCAAAGCAATTTCTCCTATCGTTTGAGTGCGACTGAAAAACCCCGCCATTTCCGCTGCTGATACAAAGGGAAAAGCAATACTAAAGTCGCGCTCAATATATTCAGTTTCTACCAACTGATAAAATTTCAAAACTCGCCCGTTATATAGCCAGAGTTCCGGGACGCGAAGTGCGGAGTAAATGGCAAACTTATCAACTGAACTGCTGGTAATATCTATTTCAATTGCTAAGTCGGGCGGTGGGGCAGTTTCTAAATCTAGTTCTTGCCTGCCTCTAACTGCTGCTTCATTTTGGATATAATAACAGTTATCTGGTTCTATGCCTTTTTTGGCATTTTTGAGTTTGAGAGTAGTTGAGCCAGCACTTTTAATTTCAATGTCGAGTTCTTCTGCTAAAGCAAGGATGAAATTACCGAAATTGCTCTTGTAGTTCTCATGTTCAAATAGTGGCGCCATAATTTCCAGTCTGCCTTCATCGTAAGCTATGCGATAACCTCGCTTATCGCCTATTTCTTTGAGCAAGGTTTCAAAGGTTGACCAGCTAATGTTTTCTAGCAGTGTTCTCTGTTCGGCTAAACTTGAAGTAGTAGCAATCATCTCAAAATCTCCTTGAGCTGAGAAAACTATAGTTTTATTTTATCACAGGCCCAGATACTATCAAAAAAGGGGTTTTTTTTTGAACCGCAGATGCAGGCGGATGAACGCAGAGGGATGAAAAGGCGATCGCATCACCTGACATCTATAATTTTCCCTATCACCCAAGTTCTAATTTAATTGCTGAAAACCTTTGATCTTCCAGAATACAGCCGAGTACAACAAACAACCGAGAAATAACCCAGAAATAGAACCAATAACTGCTCTAACAATTATGCCAGAAAAACTTATATCCTCAGCTATGTGCAAATTTACAGCAATTAATGCCAAGATACAAGAGGTCAGCAAAATGCAGCTAGTTGCTAATAGTTTCCAGCGCACAGGCAGCGCTTGTTTACTTTGGCGAGGTTGAGTTTTTAGCAACCATACCAAGAACCAAATCGACAAACCGCAGAGTCCGAATATGCCACTTCCATATTGAAGTAATTTATAAAGTGGCAGGGAGACAACCTGAAATTGCAGCAATGGAACTCTGACGACAAACCACCCAGTTGAATGAGTGAATTCATCCCACAAAATATGACTTATTCCGCCGATCACGATCGAGCTTGTAATTATTAAAAATTGCGATAAGGGGAAGAGCGAGTATCGCCTTATTGATGGCAGTCGATCGGCTACGTGCGAGGGAGCAAGTGCCAGTAGCGGATACTTTAAAACCCAGTGAAATACTAGCAGAAGAACCAGCGAAGAGGGCAAACCTTCGATGAATACTCCTGGCAAACTGTGACCAATCCCTCTGACTGGTTTCAGGGCGATAAAATATTGCAAATCGGGAATCATTGTCCCAATCGCGAGAGCTAACAGATCCAATTTTCGTTTAGATAGCAACCAGATTGGAACTGCTGCGATCGGATGTGCGAGTGTAAAAGGCATTCTGCTAAACTTAACCGTGAAAAAAATTTGGTAAATGAGGTGGGCAAATACCTACCCCACAAACTTACCCCATCATCCCAGCAAAAAAGTCGATCGTCTCTTTCAACGCTTTCACAAACACATCAATCTCCTCGCGAGTATTGTAAAAATACAAACTCGCTCTGGCAGTAGATGAAATGTTCAAATAGCGGTGCAAAGCTTGCGTGCAGTGATGCCCGGAACGAATCGCGACTCCCTCCTGGTCTAACATGGTAGACAAGTCTTGAGGGTGAATTTCTCCGGCTGTAAATGCCGCCAATGCTGCCCTACCTTCGCCGTTGCTGTCTGGTTGTGGCCCGTAAATTTTGATTTCTGGAATTTGCCGCAATTGTTGAAACAGATAAGCAGTCAATTCTGCTTCGCAAGCGTGAATCTTATCCATGCCAATGTTACTAAGATAATCGATTGCTGCACCAAGGGCGATCGCCTCGCCGATTGCAGGCGTGCCGGCCTCAAATTTGTGCGGCAAATCGGCATAGGTGGAATAATCGAGAAACACGTCAGCAATCATCTCGCCGCCGCCGAAAAACGGAGGCATTTCTCTCAGCAAGTCCAGCTTACCGTACAGAAAACCGATGCCAGTCGGAGCGCACATTTTGTGACCGGAAGCAACCAGCCAATCGCAATCTATTGCTTGCACATCCACTATCATGTGCGGCACGCTTTGGCAAGCATCTATTAAAACTTTTGCGCCGAAACTGTGGGCAATTTTGCAGATTTCTTGGACAGGACTAATGCAGCCTAAAGTATTAGAAACGTGAACGGTTGACACCAACTTAGTTTTATGGGAAATCAGCGTTTTAAACTGTTCCAAATCAAACTCGTTAGTTTCCGTTAACTCGACAAACTTCAGCACCGCACCGGTTCTTTGAGCAATCATTTGCCAGGGAACGAGATTGCTGTGGTGTTCCATCACAGACAGGATAATTTCATCTCCGGCTTGCAGATTGCTCAAACCCCAAGAATAAGCAACCAAATTAATCGCTTCGGTGGCGTTGCGAGTGTAAACAATTTCTTGCCGCGACGCGGCATTTACAAACGCCGCAACTTTGTCTCTCGCACCTTCGTAAGCATCAGTCGCTTTGGCGCTGAGAGTGTGAGCGCCGCGGTGCACATTTGCATTATATTTCTCGTAGTAGTCGCGCCAAGCGTTGAGTACAGCTAGGGGTTTTTGAGAAGTAGCTGCATTGTCTAAATAAACTAGCGGTTTACCATTTACTTTTTCATTCAAAATTGGGAAGTCGCCGCGAACTTTTGATGCAAGTGTTTTTTCTTGAATAAGTGTCATATTTTTTGAAGTTAGTGATTTGTCGTTGGGTGGGGGCGGGTTTACTAGATTGTTGGTTTTAGGCAATTATTATTCGTGAGACCCGCCCCTACAGGCTGTTAACAATGGTGCAAAATGTGGTATGGACACAGCATTGCTGTGTCCTCTGTATCCTCATTTGTATGAGTTATCCTTGGACGGCCACGCAGGTAGAAAGCATTTTCGCCACTCCAAGAATCGGTAATTGATTGAGCATTTCCGCCGCAAAAGCATCGATTAGCAAATAGCGACTTCTTTCTAAATCCAAACCGCGACTTTGCAAGTAGAAAAGCTCATCATCTTCTAACTGGCTGACAGTTGCACCGTGGGAACATTTAACGTTGTCTGCGACAATTTCCAACTGCGGTTTAGTGTCTACGCGAGCTCTCGGTGACAGCAATAAATTCCGGCTCAACTGTCCGGCATCTGTCAATTGGGCGGCTTTGCGAACGAAAACTTTGCCGTTAAATACAGCACGAGCTTTGTTGCCGACAATGCACTTGTGCAATTGGCGGCTTGTACCGTGGGGGTGATTGAAATCGATTAAACTGTGAGTGTCAGATAACTGTTCCCCAAAGGCTACGCTTAAGCCGTTTAAAGTTGTCTCAGTGGCTTCACCGCGCTGAAATACTTCTAAATTGTGGCGCGATATTTTGCCTCCCAAGCTGATAGCATGGCAAGTATAACGGCTATTACGAGATTGCTCGATCGCACTTTTGCCGATATGAACAACCTCTCCACCTTCCCGCTGCAGCCGAACGTGATTCACAGTGGCATTTTCGCCGACAACAACATCGGTTACAGCATTAGTAAACGCTGGTACATTACCGATAGTTGCGTAATCCTCAACTAGCGTGACATTGCTTCCAGGCTCAGCTATGACCAAGCAGTGCGGCTGGCACATCGTGGGAGATGCACCGGGCGCTGTCAGGAACAGCAAGTGAATCGGAAGGTCGATCGACATATTGGCCGGCACGAACACCACCGCAGAATCCGCCAAACCCGCAGTATTCAGCGCCGTAAACACCTCAGTTTGCTGTCTGTGCTTGCTCAAAACATCGCTGATGCGCCCTTGATATTTTTCGGGTACATTGGATAGATTACCTGCGTAAAAGTCGATCGGCAAATTGGGAAAAACCGACGACTCCACAGTTGACAAATCCGGCGCATAAAAACCGTTGACAAATACCAATCTTAATGGTAAATCATCCCGATTTTTCACGGGCATAATGATATCAGCCAGCTTAACTTTTGACTGATTGCTCTGGGGTATATGAAAAGGAATTTGCAACACCGGCGACAAATCAGTAAAGCGCCATTCCTCATCCCTCACCGTCGGAAAACTCGAAGCAAGCACGTATTCAGTCGCGGCATCCCGCAAATCCTGCAACCCGTAAGCGGCACTTTTGCTATTAACAGCCTCCAACTTGCCGCACTGATTCACCAAATCAGTCAAAAACATTTCCCTACTAGCAACTTGCGTATTCATCATCGCGCGCCTACTCCTGCTGCTTCCTCTTCCACAACCCAGTCATAACCGCGCTCTTCCAATTCCAGCGCCAACTCTTTCGGGCCAGTCAAGATAATTCTACCGGCTTCCATGACGTGAATAAAATCAGGAATAATGTAATTCAGCAACCGCTGATAGTGAGTAATCACCAACATCGAATTTTCAGCATTTGACAACTGATTCACACCGCCGGCGACAATCTTGAGAGCATCGATATCCAAACCAGAATCAGTCTCATCCAAAATAGCTAATTTCGGTTCCAACAAAGCCATTTGCAAAATTTCATTTCGCTTTTTCTCGCCACCGGAAAAACCCTCATTAACGCTGCGGCCTAAAAAAGAATCATTCATCTTGACAATATCCAGCTTGTCCTCGATTAAATCTTGGAAGTCAAAAGCATCCAATTCTTCCAAGCCGCGATGTTTGCGGTGAGAATTGTAAGCCACGCGCAAGAAATCCAGATTGCTAACGCCGGGAATTTCTAAAGGATATTGGAAAGCCAGGAACACGCCAGCCAAAGAGCGTTCTTCCGGCGCTAATTCCAGCAAATTTTGACCCAGAAAAGTAACTTCTCCACCCGTTACCGTATAAGCAGGATGGCCCGCTAATATCTTGGATAAAGTGCTTTTCCCCGAACCGTTCGGGCCCATAATCGCGTGAATTTCACCCGATTTAATTTCCAGATTCAAACCCTTAAGGATTTGGGTATCTTCCACATTCGCAGTTAAATCGCGGACGGATAGCACCACTTGACTATTTTCTACAATCATCTATTTTTGTCCTTTTCCTCAATGCACTTTACAGTTTTTTTTCTCGTTGCTAGGCTGTACCCAGTGGTGACAATTTAACGTTAAACCGATAGTCCGCCAGGGAATGAATTCCCTGTCTCAAAGCTAAAGTCCTCTGAAGAGGACTGAGAAGAAAATTTTTAAACTCATTAGTCCTGTTTAGAGGAGTTTAGCTATTAGCCAAGGAATTCATTCCCTGGCGGACGGGGAGCTTAAGTTGTCACCGATGGACTCGGCCTGGAAGGGTTTCTCGCCCGCGAAAATTATCCGACACTTCCTTCCAGTTTCAGACTCAACAGCTTATCAGCTTCCGCCGCAAATTCCATCGGTAACTGATTGAAAACATCTTTACAGAAACCGCTAATCATCATCGAAATAGCATTTTCTGCGGAAATTCCCCGCTGTGCGAAGAAGAACAATTGCTCTTCCCCAATCTTAGAAGTAGAAGCTTCGTGTTCGACTTTAGCAGTGTGGTTCTGCACTTGAATATAAGGGAAAGTATTCGCTTGAGCGTTATCCCCAATCAGCATGGAATCGCACTGAGAGTAATTGCGAGAGCCTTTAGCATTAGGCCCCATTTTCACCAAGCCGCGATAGCTGTTGGATGAATTTCCGGCCGAAATTCCCTTAGAAATAATCGTGCTGCGAGTATTTTTACCAATGTGGATCATTTTTGTGCCGGTGTCAGCTTGCTGCTTGTTATTTGTCAGCGCTACTGAGTAGAATTCGCCCACCGAGTTGTCGCCGACTAAGACGCAACTGGGATATTTCCAAGTAATCGCGGAACCGGTTTCTACTTGTGTCCAAGAAATCTTAGAATTGACTCCTTGACACAAACCGCGTTTCGTCACGAAGTTGTAAATGCCGCCTTTTCCGTTGGCGTCGCCGGCGTACCAGTTTTGCACTGTGGAGTATTTGATATCGGCATTGTCCATTGTTACCAATTCTACGACGGCGGCGTGCAGTTGATTGGTGTCAAACATCGGCGCGGTGCAGCCTTCTAGGTAAGAAACAGAACTGTTTTCTTCTGCAACAATTAGTGTGCGCTCGAACTGGCCGGAATCTCCGTTGTTGATGCGGAAATAGGTTGACAATTCCATTGGGCATTTGACGCCTTTGGGAATGTAAACAAAGGAACCGTCGCTGAATACGGCGGAGTTGAGGGCTGCGAAAAAGTTATCGCCGACTGGTACGACGCTGCCAAGATATTTTTCTATTAGTTCGGGATAATCTTTGACTGCTTCTGAGATGGAACAGAAAATAACACCATCTTTGGCTAACTTTTCTCTAAATGTTGTGGCAATCGAAACGCTGTCGAAAACGGCATCGACGGCGACATTTCCCAGCCGCTTTTGTTCGGAGAGGGGAATGCCGAGTTTCTCGAAGGTTTCTAGTAGTGTCGGGTCTACTTCGTCCAAACTATTGAGCTTTTTGGGCTTTTGTTTGGGCGCGGAATAGTAGATAATTTGTTGGTAGTCGATCGCGGGATAGTTGACGTGGGGCCAGGTGGGCTCGGTCATTGTCAACCACTTCCGGTATGCTTTGAGGCGGAATTGCAGCATGAATTCCGGTTCGTTTTTCTTGGCGGAAATCAGGCGGACTACATCTTCGCTTAAGCCGCGGGGGATGGTGTCTGACTCGATGTCGGTGACGAAACCGTATTTGTAGGGCTGGTTGACTAGGGTTGTGACTGTAGAGCTCATTAATTTTGCGCTTTCGAGTGTTCTGGATAAGTCTCTCAAAGATGGCAGACGCTGAACTGTCGGGGGCCCGGCCAGTTCTGGGGGCTGCTCTGGTAAGTAAAACAACTGATTTGTTGCTTTAGTATATTTTAAGCTACATTAACAACAGTGATATTGTCAAAGTCAAATTAATAATTTTTTGTGAAGATGATGGAGACTACTCAGCAGACTTCCACGAAACAAGACATCCTGCAATATTTGCTCAAGGGGGGGCAGGGGACGGCTCTTGAGTTGGCGGAGTCTTTGGATATCAGTCCGCAGGCGATTCGCCGTCACTTGAAGGATTTGGAAGCGGAGGGGTTGATTCAGTATCAGTCGGTTCAGGCTGGGATGGGGCGACCGCAGCACATTTATGAGCTTACCAGTCAGGGGCGCGATCGATTCCCGAATCGTTACGGTGATTTTGCAGTATCTTTCCTGGATACGTTGGCGGAAACCGTCGGCCGCGAGCAAGTGATTACTATCCTGCGAAAACAGTGGCAGCGCAAGGCGACGGAGTATCGGCGGCTGGTGGGTGCGGGTTCGCTGGAAGAACGGGTGACTAAGTTAATGGAACTCCGCAGGGCTGAAGGCTATATGGCTGAGTGTTATCCTGTAGAATCGGTAGAGGTTGGGATGTGCGATCGCGCTGGTTTGGGCGATCGATTTGTGTTGATGGAACACAACTGCGCGATTTCTAATGTTGCTGAAACTTTTCCGAGTGTGTGTGGCAATGAGTTGGAAATGTTTGCAGCGGTTTTGCCGGACTGTCTTGTGGAGCGGACTCACTCGATTATTAATGGGGAACACCGCTGCGGTTATTTGATTGCAAGAAGGAAGGAAGAAGGAAGAAGGAAGAAGGAAGAAGGATGAAGGATGAGGGAAGGCACTACACGGATTTTGACACGGATACACGGATGGGTGTTTTTACTAATTACCAATTACCGACAGCACTACACGGATTTTGACACGGATACACGGATGGGTGTTTTTACTAATTACCGATTACCAACAGCACGACACGGATTTTGACACGGATACACGGATAGATGTTTTTACCGATTACCAATAACAAATAACAAATAACAAGTAACTAATAACTATGGAACCGCTAGCAGATTTTTTAAAGCCGGAAGAGTGCGCGGAAGTTGATATGGCGCTGCTGTCGTCGAAGGAAAAGTTTTCGGCGCGGCTGGCAATTTATGCTTTGAGGGTGCTCAAGCAAATTGCTGGGGAGACTGGGAAGCCGGTGGCTGAGGTGACTAATGGGCAGGTGATGGATTGGATTAAGAATGATGAGAGTATTAAAGGGTCGATCGAACTTGATGCTAGTTTTGAAAACTTTTTTACGAATTTGGTAATTGCGTCTTTGCGGCCGTTGAGGCA
>NZ_JAUBSH010000016.1:17534-25921 GCF_036704705.1 Microcoleus sp. K1-B1
CAGCAAGTCTGGCGCCCTTTGTAGAAATCTCAATATTCTCGGCCAGCAGCAGATTTGGGGTCGATCGAACTTGATGCGAGTTTTGAAAACTTGTTTACGAATTTGGTAATTGCGTCTTTGCGGCCGTTGAGGCAAATTGCGACAGAATCTGAAAGCCCGATCGAACAATTAACAGTTAAGCAGGTCGTCGCGTGGTTTGTGAAGGACGGGAAGATTCGCAGAGAACAGGGTGTCGAGGCGGCTTTTTTGGATTTGTGAGTTAAAGGTCGATCGGCCACAGTCCCAAATAATACATCAAACTCGGCTATTGGGGGCGGTTTCGGGCGATCGAAAAAAAGTTTTGACCAAGGGGTTGACAGACAGGGGAAAACTTGATAAGGTAATTAAGTCGAGCGAAAGAGATGCAGCGCATCAAACTGAACGCAGACACAGGATTAAAAGTTTTCAAAGCTTTCCTGGTGCTTATGATGTAATGGAACCACTCCGATCCATCCCGAACTCGGTTGTTAAACGTTGCTATGGCGAAGATACTCGGCGGGTCACTGCCCGGTAAAATAGCTCAGTGCCAGGTTAATCATAAATTAAAGCTCTTTTCCCGCAACAACGGAAAAGGGCTTTAGTTTTTTGGGGAGTTACAGATGTTTATAATATGACAAGTGCCTAAGTCCAGAGCTTGTTGCGTATTTGAAGACGAGTACGAATTATCCCAGGCCATCATTAAAGGAGTTAATGCTAGAGCCACATCAGGCTATTACCACGTCGAACCTTTTATATTTAATGAGGTTGACTTACTTAATCTCCATTTCAAGGTAGTATATGGGTAATAAAAAACTATGGACTTGGGCAGATTTATGTTTCAAAGCATTACTTCTCAAATAAATGGTTCTTCTTCCTTCTGGTCATATTTAGTAATTGTATTAGGCGTTACTAGCATAGCGTCCATACTGAGTTGGCGATGGTGGAAAGGAAAGGAAACGTATAAATCGCTACAATCACTCCCTTCGCCTCCCCAATATTGGGTGTTAGGAAATCTGCCACAAATATTAGTAGCAGTAAAACAGAAGAAATTATTTCAGCTATTTTTTGATTGGAGCCAGCAGTTAGGCCCGATGTACGTCATTTGGAATGGCAGGACTCCATCTGTGATTTTAAGTAAACCAAAAGTAATCGAAGATACCATTATCAATGGGATGAGAGATGGTAGCTTAATTAGAGCCAAGCGATTACGCGAAGCATGGAACGATATCAGTGGCCCGATTATGATCGGAGAAACTGCAACGGAGTGGCAGTGGCGACGCAAGGCTTGGAATCCAGAATTTAGTTCGAGCAATCTCTCCAAATATCTGGAAATAATTAGCCAAGCTTGCGAACAAGTCATTGACACGCTCAAACAAGTTGCGCCCCCAAAAGAAGTGGAGGCAGATCCTCTGTTTGTGGAACTAACAATGAGGGTGATTTCCTCTCTTGTACTAGGTATTCCTGTAGATAGAAATAGTACCAGTCAGGAAGGCCCCCCCCTGGAAGTTAGCAAGGTGTACGAATCGATATCTGTTGTAGGTTATCGATTCCTGCGACAAGCTACAGGGGAGAAAATATGGATGAAATATTTGCCAACTCAGAATTCACGGGATTATTGGGCAGCAAGGCGATATTTAACGGAATTCCTTACTCCCCGCGTAGACTTAGCTTTACAGATGAGAGAACAAAATCCAACTGATTTCCCAGAAGTCAGTAGTTTGTTTAAGGAATCAATGTTAGTCAAAATCGCGGCTAAAGAACCAAAATACGATCGCGAAACCTTAATATCAGAATCCATTGAACTATTAATAGCTGGGACTGACACCACAGCCCATACTTTATCCTTTGCACTTGGAGAGTTGAGCTTAAATCAAAGAGTGTTTCAACAAGCACGGGACATCGTTGACCAAGCTTCTCAAAAACCAGGTGGGATTAACCTAGAAAACCTCAAAGAATTGGCTTATATTCGCGCCATTATCAAAGAAACACTGCGCCTTTATTCAGTTGCCTCCGGCTCAACTTCATTGGAGGCTCAACGGGATACTTTAATTGAGGGGACAGTAATTCCGCGTGGGACGAGAGTATCCTGGTCAATGCTTGCAGCCGGAAGAGATCCCGAAGTTTATGCTAACCCAGAGGAATTTCTGCCGGAACGTTGGCTAGACAAGAATAAGGAAACAAGTTCACTGCCAATGATAGACTTTGGCTCAGGGCCGCATCGTTGCTTAGGAGAGCATCTATCAATGCTGGAAGGAACAATGATGTTAGCATTATTGGTGCGCCACTTCGATTGGGAGTTAGTTAACGGTCGTTCTTCTCTCGAACAATTACAGCAAAACCTGTTAATTTATCCGTCAGATGGAATGCCAATACGCTTTCGAGGGAGAAACGGAGCCTAAACCTTTCAAACACCGCAATTTTTAGGAATATACAAGATAGCCCGATTAGCGCTTTTCTGTCTTTCTAAGCACAGGAAAATAGGTAATCAGGGGTAAAATTCGTTTGAGCAATAGGAATGGGAAAGAAATTAATCAAAGAAATCAGCCTAGGAAATCCCAAAGATAATTGCGGAATCGGAAACATCTTCAACCAGCTTTGGATGAGCTTGAAGTAGATACAGCATATTCCATTTATATGCGGTACACACAATTTTGTTGTAAGTAGCGATCGACTTCCTCGAACCATTTTGCCCAAGCTTTAGCAATATCGTCTGGGAGTTTAGGCTCAGCTATTCTATTTTGGTGCTTGTGCATCAAAAAGTCGAGGAAGTCGTTGATTTCTGGCAATAATGATTCTGGAAGTTGCTGCAATAAGGGCGATCGTAATATCAGGAATAGTCATAATAATTGCCCATTGCAGTCGTTTTTATTTGAATACAATCATAACAAGCGATCGCCCTTAATTTTAGCAGTCAATAGTGGGCGATCGCCACTGTTTATGCGCTAGCTTGATTTGCCCCTAATTCCAAACGCCAACGCTGCATGACTTCATCATCCAATAATGGCTGGCTAGAAATAAAGCCCTGGCTTGGTAATTCTCCTACAACAACACTTAATAGCTGTTCTTCTGGAGTTTCTTGATCAACTCGTAGTTGATCTAAAATGTTCACCCCCTGGTAGAGTTCGCTTTCTTCTTTCCCCCAAGGATGTAATTTTCCATTTATAGCTAAATGTACACCAATTCCCAACTCTCTAGCGTTATGTGAAATTTCACTTACTACAGTATGTAAAGTATGTAATTCAGAGTTGGATGAATTTTTGGTAATACTCAGTAAAACAATCTGTGCATTGACTAACTTAGCTACTTCTATTGTCTTTTCCAAAGACTCTTTAATTTGTTCAATATGCTGCTCTTCAATCTGGCTATAAGATTTTGACTCTGCTAATACCAAAGTATCTGCTTGTAAGCCAATGACATCAATTTCGGCAAAAGATGCTTTTTTGTACCGACGATGAATATTTCCTCCAAACTGAATCCAGCTATAAGGCATGAGTTGAGACAAAACAGCAGCGGTTATCAGTACAGCGTCACCTCCATTCCTCAAAAAGTGTGAAGCTAATTCATTCAGTTTATAGGTAAAGTGTATCTGATCCAGCGGTTCTGGAAGCTGAAAAGGCTCGGCACAGCCCACACATTCAATAAATTCTTGTACTCGTTCTATTGGATACCAGGTCGTAAGATTACAATGAGAGCAACTCAGATTATAACCACGACGAACTAAACCGACTGATAATAATACAGGTATGTGTTTTGAGACAAACTTCTTTTTAGCTGTTTGGTCATTAATTCCTATATTGTTAAGCCATGGATAAATATTACATATCTTGTACCCTCCCTGTTGAACTTGTCGATTATTGTCCTCTGTTCGACGTTCCAATGCTTTACAGATTCCTAATCCATTATCGTTGACAAAATCAATTGTTTTCCTAAAACCTCCAAAACGTTTAATAAACCCCTTAGCATAGCGGGTATGTTCATTAATTTCAATTTTTAAACCCGCATCCTTAAATCTTTGGGTAATTACCATTTCATCAGTAGGAATATAAAGGCAGCAGTCTTGTTTAGAGCTTACAGTTCCAGTAATTCCCTGACTACTCACTCTTGTTGATAGTCCTATGAACATATCCCTTCCATAGGGATTGTTATCTGCAAATTCGATTTGATGCTGGCTATTCGATAGAAAAACAGCAGATGATTTATTGATAGGTAGCAATAACCGCCTGCTGGATGCTAAACGAACTTCGGCTTCCCAGCCAAACAAGAATTCTGTATTTTGATGTCCTATTGGTACTGGAGGGCTAAAGCGAACCGAACCATCTTCAAATTTAATATAAGTTGTATTGATAGGACTCCCGGTGAAAGCTTGACCTCGGGAAAAAATTAAATGGAAATTTTGATAAATAATTTCTACTCTGAAATGGGGAACTATCAAAAAAGCTTGAGCTACCTGATGGGCTAAATTTTGTGCAGATTCAATGTCTGTATTAATAACAATTAATATTTCCTCAATTGAAGGCATTCCCTCCAAAATTATCTGAGCTAATTTATCAATATTATCTAGCACTTCTGATTTTGGCAAATAAAGCTTATTAGCCATTTCATCAGTGAAGGAACGAGTATTCCAATAAGCAGCAGCAATATCAATATCTTGGTCATCACCCAAAAAAATAGTTAGTAGGTTTGGACAATCCATTCGTTGTTGAATTGGATCGAGTGGTTGTATTTTGCTAAGTTTAATTTTTGTTAAACAAATAGGATTATAGTCTTTGGCAAGGAGCAAGCTATTTTTAATTAATTGTTCAAAATCTTGAGGTGCGTTTAAAAAATTAGCTGCCAGATGTTGTGTCAAAAAAGTTCTATATCGGTTCGATATTTTTCCCGATTGTATTGACAGCTCAAAATCATAAAAGTTGCAAGTATTTACACCCAAAACACGGCTATAATCTAGAGTATTATTATTATTATTAAATTCTCGAAATACATAAACAATATGAGATAAACTTGTAGGCTCCACACTTTGAGCAGGACAATTATGCAAAGGAATCGTTTCTTTTCCTTCAATATGCTGCTGAATTTGCTCTTTGTTAACAAAAACACACTTGACTGCTAGAGTTTTTTCTAGAATTGTATATATAGATTCCCCACTATTTGGGTAGGAGCTAAAAATAAAGTCAGGATTAATTGAGATAATTCTCTCTTTCAAGAACTCAATATCTTGACCATTTTCATGAATTGGTAGAATTGCGTTAGTTAATCCTCCCCAGATATGGGTGTAGAGCATGATTGCATTTTTAAATTCCTCTCGATTGCGAACTAAATAAACAAGGCGTAAGGGACGAGAGGTAAGCTTTAAAGTAACTTCTTTTTCAGATAAGTACATAGTTCGTATTTTTAGCAACAGCTTTCAGGAATTGCCTGAGTATGATAACATTACTTGATATAACAAAGAAAAAATGAAAGCCCTGTTGCCACATTGAATTGCTTTAGACTCTCTGTTGCACAATATATTCCTTCATATCCTCAAGCGGCTCATCAAAGTCATCAGGTAGCGGTAAAACAAACATTCCTTTCATTGTTCCGGCAACTCGACGCTTCTTTGTTGGCTTTTCTTGAGTTGAGTTTTTAGCCGGCTTTTCGATCAAAAACTCAATATAATGAAGCACTTCTGTCTGAAGAGACTCCGGGAGTTCTGCTAATTTTTCTAAAATGACTGGCTGTATCATGGTTTCTTCTCGCGATCGATACCCATCTACTCCATTAAAGCACCAACACCCAATGTCAGCAACAGAATACCCCATTATTTACAGTCCTGGACGCACTCCGACTCCTCGAAACCGGGTTTTTATCGAATCTGTGGGCTGCAACCAAGTATTTTCGTAAAAAACCCGGTTTCTGGGCCCCCATGCGTAAGTCCTAATGTAGTAGAATCGCCCCCGATCGCACTAACACCATCATAATTGTGCAACTTGCTTAAAATTACCCGATCGACTATTGTTCCTAGTAGATATGATCTTGATATAACAACCGACAAAAACATGACAGCAATATTACCGCCTTGGATAGTTTTAGACTCCCTATTGCACAACTGGCTACTAGAAGATATCGGTAGGGGCGATCGCACAACATCGGCCTTATTTCCCGCAAACAGCATCCAGGGTACTGCTAAATGGATTGTCAAAGAAGCTGGAGTCGTTGCGGGATTGCCAATTGCCGATCGCACATTTAAACTTTTAGACAGCAGCCTCAGTTTCATCCCCCAAGTACCGGAAGGGAAACTGTGCGAAAAAGGAGAAGTAATCGCCGAGATTTCCGGCAATTTCGATGCGCTGCTAACCGGAGAAAGAGTAGCATTAAACTTGGCAATGCGTTTGAGCGGCATCGCTACATTAACTCAGAAATATGTTGACAAAATTGCCGATTTGCCCGTGCAATTAGTGGATACGCGCAAGACAACGCCGGGATTGAGATTGTTGGAAAAATACGCAACTCAAGTCGGCGGTGCTTGCAATCACCGGATGGGATTAGATGACGCGGTGATGATTAAAGACAATCACATTGCCGCGGCTGGGGGAATTGCAGAGGCGATCGCCCTAATTCGCAATTCTATCCCCTATCCGCTGACAATCGAAGTCGAAACCGAAACTCTCGCTGAAGTGGAGACAGCTTTGCAGCACAAAGCCGATATTATTATGTTAGATAATATGTCCTGTGATTTGATGCGGCAGGCTGTGGCAATAATTCGCCAAAAGAGCGATCGGGTAAAAATTGAAGCTTCCGGCAATGTTACTTTAGAAACAATTAGAAGTGTTGCGGAAACCGGAGTAGATTATATTTCTACCAGTGCTCCGATTACGCGATCGACTTGGCTGGATTTGAGTATGAAAATTAATAGTAATACCCGCAGTCCGGCAGAGGTTTAAACCCCTGCCTCAAAGCTGAAGTCCTCTAAAAGAGGACTAAGAGACATCTCCAAAAAAGAACTTGAAACCCAAGTCAAGCCTAAGCTAAAATCTAATTTCGGGAGAAGTCTAATGAATTATTCAGTCCTCTTTTAGAGGACTTTCGCTATGAGCCAGGGGTTTAAACCCCTGGCGGTATTTGGGGTCGGATCGATATTTCGGCTGAAGTTGATACCAATGGGCAAGGCCGTGTCCGACCTTGCTGAGAGTCAACTGTCAACTATTGGTTAGTTATTACCAATAACCAATAACCAATAACCAATAACCACTAACCAATAACCAATAACCACTAACTACTAACAAATTACTACTTAGAGATAAAATGAACCCAAAAATTCCCGTCAGGTATACAGAGGCTGCGGATTAAGCGGTAAGTATAGTGCAAGTAAGCACCGCTGACACTTGTATCGTAGCCAGTTCGGAACCACTCGCCATAGGGATCGTGGACGAAGAATCCCTCGCTGTCGTAGCCTGATGCAACTATAATGTGACCGAAAGACGTGAAGTATCCGTGGATGACAGCGGGATTTCCGCTGGCTAGCCAATCTTGAACGTCATCAATAGTTGCATTCTCGGTAAAGAAATCTTGAGCGCCGTAATCTCTAACAATCTTTGCTAAATCGTAGGGGTCCCAGCGACTGTAACCTTTGGCGATCGCATATTCGTAAAGTTCGTCTTCATATTGCCCGGTTTGTTTGCGGCGTGGCACCTTCAAAAATTCCATACACATCGCTAATGAAGTTACATTGCAAGAACCTGTAGGATTGTTCAAGTTATCCATTTGCGATCGATAAGGAATGCCAAGCCTGACAGTTGGGGGATTCGGTTTGGGATAAAACAGAACGCTGTCTTGAGTAACTTGAGCGTGTGCTCCGAAAACATACCAAATTCCTGAACCTTTGAAAGACTCGTTGCGGAGAGCAACTCTGATGTGACCGCGAGCCGGAGCATAAGCGAGGATCTCAAACTCTTTTCCGGCTGGTATTACTTGTTTTTCCGAGTCCTGAAGTTGAGAAGACGCCAGCGGTTTTGATTTAAAAATGGTGTCTCTGAGCGTTTTCAGGATTAGGGGATGTGTGGGAATATCCTCTGGTTTGGTTTCGATCAGCTTTTTGGCTGTGACTGCTCCCAAAAAACC
The DNA here is from genome assembly GCF_036704705.1 of Microcoleus sp. K1-B1. Lineage (NCBI taxonomy): Bacteria > Bacillati > Cyanobacteriota > Cyanophyceae > Oscillatoriales > Microcoleaceae > Microcoleus > Microcoleus sp. K1-B1. The sequence continues at coordinate 25,650 of NZ_JAUBSH010000016.1, forward strand.
CGCTTCGCCGCACTTCATCAGAGTTTGAAATCGGTGGAGGGTGGCGGTAGAGAGAGGGCCAAAAATTCCGTCTACGGGAGGCTTCAGTAAACCCAGGTCAATGAGGCGGCTTTGAATTTGGCCACTGAGTTCGTCGTCTGCAGCGATTGCTTTGGCATCGTACCTAATGTTTGAGTTGAGAAAGTTTTGTAATTTCATGCTTGCGTCCGTGCCCCTGTCAATCGATTTTAGATTTTAGATTTTAGATTTTAGAATTACGATGCCGATCAATC
>NZ_JAUBSH010000016.1:26021-104275 GCF_036704705.1 Microcoleus sp. K1-B1
CGGTTTCCCTAGACTAAATTGCTTGCTCCTCAATAATTCCCAGTTTATCGTCTCATAAAATTACGGTAATTTTGCCGCTCAATCGATTTTAAATTTTAGATTTTAAATTTTAGATTTTAGAATTACGATGCCGATCAACCCGGTTTCCCTAGACTAAATTGCTTGCTCCTCAATAATTCCCAGTTTATCGTCTCATAAAATTACGGTAATTTTGCCGATCGCCCGTACCTTAAAGGCTTCATATTAATTATTTGATACAAAACCTTCAAGGCGAGAGCCGATCGAATTTCACGCACTCTTGACTAAAAATCCCTCGTGCGCGTTGACCTTGTTTCTGCCGAATGCCGAACGCTGTTGGATGCCTCAAAAGCAGAGGGATGGCAGAATTTCCCTGTTGAGGCGAAGTCAGATTTATGCTTCGTCCGGGCGAATTACCACAACACCCATCGCGTCGGGAGACAGATATTTGACGGCGGCTTCTCGGAGATCCTCGGCAGTCTGAGCTTGGATGCAGGCGGCATAGTTGAGGGCGGGAGCGATATCTCCTACCATCGACTGATAGTAACCGTACAAACTTGCTCGATCGCTCGGAGTTTCGTTACCAAAGATAAACCGATTTGCTACTTGAGTGCGGATGCGGGAAATTTCGGCATCTGTCACCAGTTCGGTTTGGAGAGTGCGGATGTGTTGGACGATCGCAGCTTCCACTGCTGCCAAGTTTTCTGTCGGTAGTTGAGCGGAAATTGAAAATACGCCGCCGAGTCGCTGAGTCATGTTGCTGACCGAAATTGACGAGACTAGCCCTTTTTCTTCGCGCAAATCCTGAACCAAGCGAGTTGTGCGGCCGTGACCCAATATTGTCGCCAAAACGTCTAGGGCATAAGTTTCGGACATTTCCATGAAACCTGGCACTCGCCACATCACGATCAGTCGGGCTTGCTGAAGGGCAGAGTCTACAAATTCGCGGCGGACTGTTTCTGTAAACGGCGATTCTTGGCCGTAGTTGGGGATTTGGGATTCTGGGTGAAAGTTGCCGACAGCAGGCACATTTATGTTGTTGGTTTGTGCTGTACTTTTTGCTGCAAAACTGTCTGCGACAATTTCTATTAGTCGATCGACTGGCAAATTGCCGACAGCTACGGCTGTCATGGCCCCTGGGTGATATCTGCTGCTGTGGAAATCCCGCATTTGTTGCGCTGTCAACTGTTCGATTACCGCAGTCGGGCCGAGTACCGGTCGCTTGTAGGGCAGGACTTCAAACGCTAATTCCATCGATCGCTGATAGGTGCGGCGGCGGGGATTGTCTTCCGATCGTCTAATTTCTTCTAAGACTACCAGCCTTTCGCGATCGAAGGCGTCGTCGGGAATGCTGGCGTTGAGCAACACATCTACTTGCAGCGGGGCTAGTTCGGCAAAATCTTTAGGGGCTGTGGTGATGTAGTAGTTAGTGTAATCTTGGCTGGTGGCTGCATTGGTGACAGCGCCGCGTTGCTCGATCGCGCGCTCAAATTCGCCACTGGGAATGCTCGGAGTTCCCTTAAAAATCATGTGTTCTAAAAAGTGAGCCATGCCGTTAATGTCGTCTGGTTCGACGGCTGAGCCTAAATTGAGCCACACGCTGAGGTTAACAGCATCAACCGGCAAGTGTTCGGCTATAACGGTGAGGCCGTTGGGGAAATGGCGGATTGTTGGGGCGTTGAGGGGCGATCGGGCTGAGGTTTTGAGTAGGGTGGATGTCATTGTGCTTTTAAATTGATCTTGTTCTCTATATCTTAAAGGGTCTTTAGATTTCTGCCTTAGCAATTAGCAGCTACAATAGAGCAATCGTGGCAAGAATGCCAATGACACGCCGAGAATTTGCACCGACTTTTATGTATGCGGGAACCGCCCTTGATGTTTCCACAGTCAGCATCAGATTTATTACCCACCGCTCCGAATTATCAACCGCCTAATAAATTATTTGGCAATTCCTTAGATGTTGATTTATTCGGAGATATAATAGCAGGAAAAGCCCAACTTACACAACGCTCTTCTCCTCACCATGACTCCAACCATCTCGCAACAAGAAATTACCCCCTTAGTGTTGCAAGTATCTCCGGCAATTGACATGACAGACGAGCAATTTTTTGCTTTCTGCCAACAAAACCAACACTATCGTATCGATCGCACCGCCACGGGAGAAATTACCATTATGTCGCCCACAGGTTCAGAAACCGGCAACCGTAACTTTGATTTAATTGTCCAACTAGGAATCTGGACAAGACAAAACGGAACAGGTATCGGTTTTGACTCCTCCGCCGGATTTACCCTCCCTAACGGCGCGATTAAATCCTCTGATGCTGCTTGGGTAAAATTGGAAAAATGGAACAGCTTAACCGCGGAACAACAGCAAAAATTTGCCCCAACTGCTCCTGATTTTGTTGTAGAATTGCGTTCTCCTAGCGATAACCTACAATCCCTGAAAGACAAGCTGCAAGAATATATTGATAACGGTGTCTCTCTGGGTTGGTTAATCGATCGAAAAAACCGCCAAGTTTATATTTACAGACCCCATACCGAAGTAGAATGTTTAGATAACCCTTCCACCCTCAGCGGTGAATCTATTTTACCGGGTTTTATTCTCGACTTATCAAGTATTTGGTAAATAGCAAATGCTGGGTAGATTCGATTTTAGAGTGATCCTGCAGAAGAAGCCTGGGGGTTGTGATAGTGAGTGCGTTTACGTTAGAATACGTCAAGCAAAAGCGCTGAAAAGTTATCAATGACCGCTAAATTAATACACGACACATCAGTGTCTAAAATTGCTGAAAAATATCGGCAAGCAGGCTATACAGTATTGGTTGACCCTGAACCAGAAGACATCCCTTTCGATTTAGGGACATATCGTCCAAATTTGATTGTAAAAAAGAACGAAGCCGAAGGTTATATAATCGAATTAAACGGTTCCGGCAGGCAAATATCTATAGATAGGTTGAAAGAAATTGCTGAAATTGTTTCTGAAAATACAGGCTGGCGTTTCTTATTAATTACTGAAGAAGATGCTTTTCTAAAATAAAACTCCCATGAAGTAAATCTATTATCTGGGCAACAATTTTTTACTAGAAAAACCAGGATAAACGTCTAATTTCATTAGGAGAAACTGAAGGCGCGTTTTTATCACTTTGGGGAATACTTGAAGCACTTTTGCGTAGACGAGCTGAGGAGGCTATTATTCCAATTGAAAGATTTCCAACTGTATCTCTCATCAAACATATGTATTCGCAAGGAGAACTTTCAATCGAAGAGTACGATCGAGCAATGCTACTTTTAAGCGTAAGAAACCGATTTATTCATGGATTTGAAGCGCCCGAAGTCAATGAGTCTGTATCTGAATTGCTCGCCCTTGTCAATGAATTAATCAGTTTATGGGCACCACAGTTATCTCAGTCCTAAAAAGTTTGGCAATAAGTCCTGAGTTTTTTTGGTGACAGCAAAAGATGGAAAATCTAAATTTGCAGAAAAACTTAATATTTCCACAAGCAGCTTTTCAACGATTTTGGCGATCGACTTCGGGGAAAATCGGCTTAATTTTGACTGTAGCGCTGACGATCGCGGCACTGTTGGCCCCCCTACTTTCTCCTTACGATTCGGCGGTAGATCGAGATTATTTGTCGCGCTTGGTTGCTCCTAGCGCTAAACATTGGTTTGGCACCGACGGTTTGGGGCGAGATTTGTTGGTGCGGGTGTGGCACGGATTGGGGATCTCTTTACTTGTTAGCCTGGTTTCTGTGGGTGCGGGTTTAATTGTGGGAGCGCTTTTGGGGCTGGTGGCCGGGTATTTTCGGGGGTTGCTGGAAATTGCGATCGGCACTTTGGCGGATATTTTGTTAGCTTTTCCTTCGATTTTACTGGCGATCGGCGTTGTTACCGTCACCGGGCCGAGCCTGCAAAGCGTAATTATCGCCGTCAGCCTCGTGCAAATTCCGATTTACATCCGTTTAACTCGCAGTATGGTGCTGTCTCTGCGGGAACAAGAATTTGTTTTGGCTGTCAAGGCCTTGGGCGCCAGCGACTTACGGATTATTTTTCGCCACATTTTGCCGGGAAGTCTCGCGCCTCTAGTTGTACAAGCAACTCTTTCGACTGGTACGGCGACACTAGAAGCTGCTGGTTTGGGTTTTTTGGGTTTGGGCGCACAGCCGCCGGTTCCTGAGTTGGGAACTATGCTTTCTGATGCTTTTAAGGGCGGATACGCTCTTTCTTCTCCTTGGACTATTTTGTTTCCCGGTTTGCTGATTACCTTGACTGTTCTTGGTTTCAACCTTTTGGGGGATGGCCTGCGAGACGTTTTAGACCCCAGAGCGAATTAGAGGGGGAGTGGGGGAATTTATATTTTTGCGTTTTGCCTTCTGCCTTTTACCTTCTGCCTTCTGCCCTCTGCGCCCTCTGCGCCCTCTGCGGTTCATCCCCTCTTCCTTCTTCCTCACTCTAAAATCTAAAATCTAAAATCTACATATATAGTGACTTGACTGCTGTCACGATCTACGCGAAACTTTACATACAACTGATGTATTGCTTCTACCTATTAATAACTTCTGTTAAGTTGTGACTCAAAACCTATCAATTCGTCAAAATTGATATAGCGCTTTTTCAGTCAGCCAACTCTCAAGAAGCTACTTCAGGAGGCATCGTCCCTGGCTTGCTGGTGTCGGTGTCTGTTCTCAATATTCCTATTCAGTCAGCCCGCATTATGGAAACACTAGAGTTTGTGATCTATCCAGATGGCCGCGTACAGGAAACAGTCACCGGCATTGTCGGTGCTTCCTGTGCTGAGGTAACGGCTGCAATTGAAGCTCAGCTCGGCGTGGTGCTTCATCAAGAGTCAACATCTGAATATTTCACGCAAGCGCTGCATCAGTCAGCCGAAGCGACGGCCCAAGTGGCTTTTAGCGATTGGTAATTTTTTTTGTTGAGTTCACTTAAATTTTTTTGGAATCACCATGTCACACTTTAGCCAAATTAAGACCCAGATCCGCAATTTGAATTCTTTGGAAGCTGCTTTAACTGACTTGGGTATCGACTGGAAGTCGGGTCCAACTGAGGTGCGTGGCTATCGCGGCCTAACCAGCACCGCTGAGGTCGTGATTGAGCAAACAAACGGCTACGACGTAGGTTTTAGCTGGAACGGGACTGAGTATGAATTGGTGGCTGACTTGCAGTTTTGGCAGCAAGCTTGGTCTGTAGACCGTTTTCTGAATAAGGTGACTCAGCGCTACGCTTACCATACTGTGGTGAATGAAAGCGCTAAGCAGGGTTTCCAAATTTCTGAGCAAAAGCAAAATCAAGACGGTTCGCTCCGCTTGGTGGTGCAACGCTGGTGCGCTTAATAATTTTTTTTCGAGATTTTTGCAATCTTGTTTCATCAAAGTCCGCCTGCGCGGACTTATTTACTATTGTGGGGGTCTAAATGTCTGAGCTTTCTGGACTCGGAATAGATACAGCAATTGATCGCTCTGGTTTAGAGCCGGAGTTGGGAGGGTTTTTGCGGGATGCGCCCGATCGCTCTGGTTTGGAACCGGAGTTGGGCGGCGTGTTGCGCCAAAAAGGTGTCTATGTTGATGAGATTACCTGCATTGGCTGCAAGCACTGCGCTCACGTTGCTCGCAATACTTTTTATATTGAACCGGATTACGGTCGATCGCGCGTAGTTCGACAAGACGGGGATTCTGAAGAGTTGATTGCTGAGGCGATCGACACTTGTCCGGTGAATTGCATTCACTGGGTTGATTACACCGAACTCAAGAATCTGGAAGAAGAACGCAAGGATCAGGTGATTCCTGTCGTGGGCTTTCCCGTGGAGTATGCGACGATTCGGGCCCGTGGTCGCCAGCGACAAAAGAATAAGTTGGGCGATCGTAAGTTCAAAGGTAACCATTGAAATCCCCAATTCCCATCCGCAGCTTGAAACCTGTGGCTCAAACAACAAAAACAGCCCGCGCGGGCTGTTTTTTGTATAGATTGTATAATTCAAGTTTATTTGAGAGGATGGTGCTCAGCGAGAATTTTCTCAACTCTAGCTTCGTCGATTCTGGCAGTTAATGTTGTTGCCTCGTTGTTATCGCGAATGGTTTTTGCTAAAGTAAAAGACGAGCCGATTGAAAAAGTTAAACCCATACCCATAAAAGCTTTCTGCCAGGGATCTACCTGTAAATAAATGATACCTACAGTAGTTGCGGAAATGGCAAGAATAAAAGAAACCCAGCATTGAAGTATCCAAGCATTAGTATCTTTTTGGCGTATGATTTGTTTCTGCATAGTGCCTCTAAGTCAAATATATCTTTTGGTTCATTAACTTAAAGAATAGATAGCGTGAGTGAAGCGGTCAGGAGAGGAAGGGACAGTTTCGATAAGTGAACAGTGCGATCGAACTTTTTACTAAAAACTCTAACGCTGTAGATAGGGTTTGAGGCTCAAGAAAGACTCGCAGCGAGTGGACAGTTTGAAAACTCCACTAAGGAAAGCTAGTTTTTTCTCAAAATAGCGTAAGGTGCGCGGCCCGGCGCACCCTACTTCTCCCACTCCGCCTCCACCGACCAGAGTTTGGCTCTTGACCCGTTTCAACCGCCGACTCTTATCTACTTATTTTTTTGCTGAGTCTTCGCTTGTTCGATCGCAATTTCCCTGACTGCTTGGAAAGAACTCAAATTCGATGCACCCTCAATGGCCTTCACCGCCAAATCTTGAACCTGTTTCAAAGCAGAATCCAGTTGTTTTGACAAGCTAGCAATGCGCTCATCTTGATTTTGAATTGTCTGCAACATCCCTTGAATTTGCAGTTCATAATTTTGCTTTTGCCCTTCAACATCTTTAGCCGACAAATCCGCCTTAACTTTAGCTTGATAATTGCCAATATTGCGACCGTTATCTTTCCCGTTCTTGATATTAGCTTCCAGTTCTTTCGGGAAAGCTTCTACCTTCGCTTTCACCTCAGCATAAAGTTTTTCCCGTTCCGAAATAGATTTTTCGCGTTCCGCCCACTGTTTCTCCTGTTCTTGCTGAAACTCTTCGATTTCTTGATACAGTCTTTTCTGGCGCTGTTGGTATTCTTCGATGTCCAGATTTCGCTGAAGATTCAAATCATAATCATACAACTCTTCATCCCGCTCACGAGCTTTTTGGTGATTCTCATTGCGTTCTTTAAGGGTCAATTTTTGCAGTTCCTGCTCTTTTTCCCAAGCTTGCCGGCGTTCCAACAATTCCTGTTCAACAGTTTCGCGCTGTTCACTGAGTTCGCCAGCAAAAGTTTTGGCGCTTTCTTCGTACTGTTGAATTAAATTGTCCAGCGTATCTTCTGCAACATCTTCTAAACTGTGCAACTCTTGCAGTTGTTGAATTTCCTCGCCCACAGTGCGGCGCAATTCTTCGACTTTAGCAGCTTCTGAAGTTAATTTTTCCGACAACTCGCTGACAGCGCCACCAAAGCTAAATTGCAGCAAAATCAAATTATCAATTGTGGACTGCATTTTTTGTTGATTTTGAGTTAAAGCCATTGGTGTTGGTGCCTCCACCAGAGGTTTTTCTGGGACTGCTGTTTGCTTTTGAGAAGCGTTTAATAGTTGGATTTGCGATTCTAGCTGCGCTTTTTCTTGCGCTGCTTCCTTGTACGCTTCTAAGATTTCAGCCTTGGTGCTTTTGTCGCTAACTTTTTTGTTCATGACTTTTCATTTCTTAATAGCGTGGAAAATTTATGTCATTTTTTCGTAAGGTGTGTATTGCACACCCTACTGGGTTTTAAGCTTTGTTGGCAAAAGCTTTCATTGCCAAATCTTGCGCTTGCTTCATCGTGGCTTGCAGTTGCGCGGAAATTTCGGCGATTTGTTCGGTTTGTCGCCCAATTGTCTGCTGTAAAGATTGGACTTTCAATTCATATCCTTGCTTGCTTCCTTCCCACTCTTTCTCCACTAAATCTGCCTTGACTTTAGCTTCGCGGGAAACTTCTTGAATTGCTTCTTCTTTGGCTTTGAGATAAGCCTGTTTGAGTTCTTCTTCAAATCCGGCGGCTTTTCTTTGATTCTCTTCAAAGTCCGCTTGATTGTCGCTGAGGACTTTTTCCCGTTCCACCCAATTTTTTTCTTTTTCGCGGGTAGATTCTTGCAAATCCCGTTCTAGTTTACGCTTCGTTTCTTCGTATTCGTCAGTTTCGATTTTGCGGGTGCGCTGTAATTCGTATTGGTAATCGCCTGTTTCTTCCTGGCGATTTTTAGTTATGAGTGCAGTCTCTTCTTGAACTTCTACATCAAATTCTTGTTGTTCTTTTTCCCAAATCTTGCGTTTTTGGGTCGTGTCTTTTTCTAGAATTTCGCGTTGGTTAGCAGCGTTTTGTTCCAGCAGGGTCAATTTTTCTCGGTGCTCTTGAGTTAAAATGTGGAGGGCGTCTGCTACAACTCTGATTTGCTGCAACTCTTGCAATTGTGCGGCTTCAATTTCGATCGCGCGTTTTAATTCGTCTAATTTGGAAGATTCCGCTTTCAGTTTTTCCGAAAGTCCGCTGATGATGCTGCCGAAATCTAATTGCAAGTCAGCCAAGCCTTTGACGATGCTGTCAATTGTGTAGGTGGAAGCGACTTCGAGGAGTTGTTTGTTTTTGGCTTTTTCGGCTGACTGTTCTTTGGTTTCAACTTTGGATTCGATCTTTTTTTTATCTGCTAAAATCTGCTGAAAGTTTTGCAAAATTTGGGCTTTGCTATCTTTGGCAGGTGCTAGTGTCATAATGCTTTTTTCTCCTGATTCTATTTTTTTGAGTCTTTTGAGTGACAAATTTTCAGTTATTCTAAGTTGCGGAGTTGGCTGAGAATGGAACGGTACTTGCTGGCTGCATCGGGTTTTTCTTCGGAATTATCGCTGGCTAGAATTTGGAGAAGTTTCCAGCAGCGATCGCACCGATTTCCTTCCCAGCAGGCGCACTCATCAATTATATTCAAAAGTGCGCCTTTTAGCAATTGATTTTCGGCTAACAAAGCTCGGTAATTCCGCTGGACTGATTCGGCAACTAAAGTCATGTGTTGGAAGTCTTCGGTGAGACTTTCTATGTCGTTAACTGCATCTGTCCGAATTTGGTCTAGCAGCTCAAGATTCTCTTTCAAACGGCTTTCTTGCAGGTTTGGTTTGGTTTTCAGCTTGGTTAATTTCTTCATTTCACTCTGTTATAACAGTTATGGTAAAGGCGCAATTAAATCGCGCCTTTACAACAAAATTAGAACAAGTCAGCAGTTAATTGGTCTTCGGCTGGCGGTAGGGACATACCGCCGTTGGAATTCAAAGCCATAGCATCGCTTTCACCGCTAGCGTGAGCAGCCATCAAGCAGGCAACTTGCTGCGCCGGCAGGTTATCTAAACACACCATAGCTTTTGTTCCTTCTAAGTCAATCATCCGCGATTGATTGCTAGAATCTGACAAAACTGCTGCGGCTTGGTCGATAACCGCCCAATCTTTCCGCTCGTTCCAAGACCATTTCAAGCTGTAGTAGTTGATCGGTTTTACTACTCCGCTGTCGTCGGGTTTCTGACCGGAATGCTTGACAAATTCTGGAACAAAAATTCCGGTTGCCGGCTCTACGCCGCGAGATTGAACTGATGCTACCAAGCGGTTAAAATCGTTCAAGCTGCGGTTTTTGATGTATGTCACCATGACAACTCCTTGCGGCAGTTCGCCTGTTTCCGCGACAAACCAGAGTTGACCCCACAGTGTGTGGGAAGTTTGACCGAGGGAACCGAAGAATTTGGAGAATTTGAGGATTGTCATGGAACACTTGGAACCGTAGTCGGTGTCGCCGATCGCCCACTGGCCACTTTGGCAGTTATTGCGGACGGCGATCGGGATTTCTGGTACTAGCAAAGCATTGCTCGGTTTGGCACCAAATACTGAAAATGTAGGTCTTTCTTGTGTTTTAGTAGTCATTGTTCGTTTTTCCTTAGTTATTGATTTATGTTCTGACAATTAGGAATCGGTAATTGGGAATTGGGAACTCACAACAATCGAATTATTTTTCTTCCTTCTTCCTTCTTCCTTCTTCCTTCGATTACCTAATGAGATGTGTTGTCGCTTTTGGTTCTGGATAGGTATACTCAAGCATCGCCTCTTGTTGAGCTTTGATAATCCGCAGCGCGGCGAGCAAATGCTCTAATGTTTCTAGGTGCGCTGGGGTGAAGTGGATGCTGAAGCCTTCGCCATCCCGCGCGTAGCCGGGACACACCAGTGAGGCTGAGCTTTGTTCTTCGTGGGTGGCGATGTATAGCCAGTCATCGTCTTCGAGCTTGTAATGCGTGTCTGTCCAGGTTCTCAGCATTTGCGATCTGCTCCTCCTTATTTGCTGCGTACAAGCGTTTTGACGCCCAGCGCTTCTCACTCCTCTCAAGTTGACGACGCTATATGTAGCGTGTGAGCTAGGCTAATTTGCACCCTTAACCCTACCAGTCAGGGTTAAATGGTTGATTAAACCGTCAACTAACATCATGGTAGCGCGGGTTGATTTTCCCGTCAAGTATTTTGTTGAACTTTTCATCAAAACAGGCTAGAATGCTTGTCAGGAGGCGAAAAACCGTGGAACAAACATTTGGAAGACTGATCCGTCAAGCTCGCAAGGACAAAGCTTACTCACAACGTGAGCTAGCTGCTATGCTAAGTGTGGATTTTACTTATTTGTCTAAGTTGGAGAACGATCGAGCGGATTACGCGCCAAAAGAGGAGGTAATCCGATCGCTAGCGCGGAATCTCGACATAAACGAAGAGGAATTGATTTTCTTGGCGGGGAGACTGCCGCAGCAGTACGAAGCGCTGCTGAAGCAGAATCCGAAGGAAATGCAGGCTCTTTTCCGCCGGATGCAAGAAAATCCAGATTGGCTCAAACAATCTTTTGAAGCGTAAGAGAGGCCCCTCATAGTGAGTATTTTTAAACCGTATTGCTTCTATCCCAAAGAAACGATCGAGCGTTTGGCAAATGACATCTTGATGCAGATGCAGAAAACGCAAAATTTTGCTCCGAGATGGCCTTTTGATGCGACAACGGTTGCTGATTTTCTGGATTTGGGCGTAGTTTGGGAGTGTATTGAGCCGGATGAAGAAGGTGCGATCGCGGCGAGGATTTTGCCGCAGCAGCGGTTAATCGAAATCAACGAACAGATTCTCGAAAAACCCCCAGGCTTCATCGAATCTACGATCGCCCACGAAATCGGCCACTGGGTGCTACACGTCAATCAAGACGAAGCAGACGGCACTGTGGAACAGTTGGAATTAAATTTAGGCAATCAAGGACAAACGGCGTCTGATGTCGAGGAACCGTTTGTTTGTCGGGGTGCGAGTGCTGATAATAAGGTTTTGTCGATCGAATGGCAAGCGCAATATTTTGCAAGCTGTTTGTTGATGCCTCGGTGTATTTTGGAGGAAAAAAGGCAGGGACGCGATTTAACTAAGTGGTCGCATTTATACAAAATGAGAGATGAATTGGGAGTGAGCATTTCCAATTTGACAAACCGCTTGCAAGAATTCGATTGGATTTACATTCCCAAGGGAACGCGCGAGATTTATGCCGGGAAAGATGCGGCAAACGGACAGCAGCGGTTGTTTGGATAAAAGTGCGATCCTCTTCGAGGGCTGCGCTAACGAATTTGAGGTTTGAGATTGGGAATCGATTCTCTAATCTCAAATCTTTAAAATTAATTTCTAATTAAGTTACATTTTATGCTAACCAATATTGAAATCCTGCTGGCAGCTTGTGAGGAATTAAATATCCCTTACGAAATCCTGCATCCTTCCCAAAACTTGATTAGAATCAAACAGGGCGGCGAAGAATATTATTTTGTCAATTACATGACGCCATTTAACAGCGCGTCAGTAGCAGAGATTTTTAAAGACAAAGAATATACTTATCAACTATTAAACGGCAAAATAAATACTCCCAGAACTCTCGGTTTTGTCTCGCCTCACTGCGAGGAAAAGTATAAAAAGTATTTGATTTTCCCAGATATTGAATCAATAGTTTTAGAAGTAAACAAAAAATTCGCTTACCCGGTGATTCTCAAAAGAAATCGCGGTGCTGGTGGCAACAATGTTTTTTTATGTAAAACTACAGAGCAAATTAAAGAAGCCCTAGAAATTATATTTAACGTCAACAGCAAAGATTATGACTATGTGGCCCTAGCTCAAGAATATATCGAAATTGTCCACGAATATCGGGCTGTATTCTGCAAAGAAAAGCTAGTTTTGCTGTACGAGAAAGACAAATCTCAGGCTAAATTTGCGGGTAATTTAAGCCCGCTGCACTGGGAAGGTGCAAAAGCCAAACATATAATTAACGCCAAACTCATGTCGGAGATTGAAGATTTTGTTAAACCTGTTTTTGCTGAAATTGCGATTAATTATGCGGGGCTTGACATAGCACTAGATAAAAACGGAGCCTATTGGTTAATTGAAATTAACTCAAGTCCCAATTACGATATTTTTGTCAGAGATAACGATCGCCAAATTGTCGTAACAATGTTTAAAGGCATTCTGGATACCTTAATTGTTAACAAAAAGCCGTAAATGCTCGATTTGAATGTACTCGATCGTATTTAGATGAATGTGGTGTAAGCTGTATATTAGCTAAAAGGCTTTAAGCGAGATAGGTTTTAGCCAATAACTTAAAATTCACATTTTTTAATTTAATGTAGCCATCCATGAAAGTCGAGCTATCTTGTAACAATTCTGAATCATCAGGTAGGTAGCTAGGGAGCCAAAAGCTACTCCGAATACTCAAATTACTGTATTGATCCTTTCTCTTCTCTAAAGTCTTTTGAAGCAAGTGTTCATAGACAAACTGTTTACGGATACTTCTACGTTTAATTTCTTCAATTTTGTTGGGATCGCGGAAATATTTAGCGTCTAAGTATTTGATGTCGATTATTTCACAAAAATCTTGATCGAATTGAGCGAATAATTCTTGAATAAAGTGATTAAAATGTGGTTTTATATTTTCTCCAAAAATCCCTCGGCGAAAAAGTGAGCCAGTAAAAACATTATTTTTTATTTCTACGCCTAATGGTTGAAGAATTTCTTTGTTAAATCGATCCCAGTCCCTAATCTGTTTTTTTAAGGCTAAATAAAAGAAATGATTGAAGTAATACATCTGATGGAGAACTTCTAAATTAAGCGGAAAAGAAATTACCCAAAATGAGTAGAAATTATTGGGTAACGGAGCATTAATAATCATATCGCCCTTACTATCAAGCTTATATAATTCCTGTAATTTTTTGATGGTATGATTATTCGTTTCTTGACCCAGATAACCAATTTTCATATTTATATAATGGTCATTAAAATTGCTAGCGATTTCGGTTTCATAGTATTTAGTCATCTCTTGATTCTGATAATCCTTCCAATTATTAGCCCACACTTTATAAGTCTTCTTAACCTCAATTTTATGTCTGATTGATTCAAATAAAATCGAATCGGGAGTCATCGAAGAACCATTTATTTTAAAAGTATTCGATAAGTCAATAAGCTTAGCAGATGATTTTGCTTTTTCCACTGTTCGAGAACTTAGATAGCAATCATCCAAGTAAAGTAGCCATGAGGCATCGCTTCTTTGTACTATATAGGTCAAACACATCGACTCCCAGACACTATGAAAATTTTTAATCCCCCAAATTTCACCATTTTCTGCTTGATGCCAATTGCCATAAAGAAATAACTTGATTGCTTCGTAATACAGCCAATAATCAGCATCTTTTATGGGTGTGTTATGGTCAATTGTTTCTAAGGCATCCTTGAGTATATCTAAAACCTGCTCATAACTATGTTCATCAAAAAGACTGTCTTGATTTCCGAGATGGTGCTGACGAAATCGCTCAGCTAATGCTGTAATTTCAGCATTTACCCCTTCTCCAAGTTGCTGCTTAATCTCGCAAAAGAGATAGCAATACATCGTGACAATATCAGTAGATTCAAATTGCATTACTCGTCGTGGAAGTAGCATTTCATCGACATAAGCTGCATGATTAGGTAAATACACAGCTTGATGTAAGTATTTATGAATCTGGCTGACATCAAACTTGTTACTTTTGCCCAATCGATAAGCAAGGGCTAAAATTTTGGGTTCCTCATAAGCCTTCAAAAAGTGAGTAATAATGTCCAGCTTCGAGTAAAATATATTTTCTGAATCGTCTTCATCATCTTCGATTTCAGAACCGCGATGACTGTTAATTACACCATCACGATCCTGGGTGCCCAACTCACCAATATCATCTATATAACCTTTCTCAATACAGATTTCTTTAAAAGTGCCTAAAATTTTGTAAATTAGGAAAAATAAATCTCGTTTTCCTACAAATGTGTCAAGCTCAGATAGTCGAGCATCAAACCCTTTAGGTAGATAAAAGTACAGTTCGTCATCTTGCTTTTGAATGCCAACAAACGAGTAATTATTGGGGACTCTTAACTTTAATGAATTGAAGTTAATCATAAATTAGCAACTCCTATACAATATAGCAACCACCTTGGCAGTTAGAATGCAATGTCAATTGTGCCAATTGTGCCATAATTTTTTTTACCGAGATTACATACTTTTATCATAAATTCTTCCGTCAAATCGATAAAATCCGAATAGGTAGTTAATTTTACCGTTTGATCTGGAGTAGATAAAAACTGCTCTAACGGTCGCTTATCTCTTGCAAATACACTATCCCAAAGATAAAACATTAATTTATCTTTTACTTGGCTAAGCTCCACTTGACCGTTTTCTGGTTTAATGAACCACCAACCAATTTGTTTATCTTCAATCCGCCGAATCACCTGATAATTTGATTTAATCAATTGATTGATTCCAAAAATACAGTAGGGCCATTCTTTCACTTCCTCCTCTTCCTGATTATAAATTACTAGCTTCACATTTTGGAATGATTCGGGAATATATGCGTTTTCTAGCGGAGTATTAACATATTCCCAGTCCCACCGCCGCTTAAAGGCGCTGTCAAGGTAGTAAATTGATTCATCTGAAGTGTTAATTGTCGCAAGAATAGACAAGTTATGTGGAATATTAATTCGACGTTGTTGTAGAAGGCTAAATACTCTGCTACCCTCAGAATTATTTCCTGCTAATTCATCTTTCCTTCGTTGACAAAAGTCTTCACAAGGTATTTTAGTCTTTCCTTCTTTGATTTCAATTGTTCCATCTTGAATGATTGGCTTTAGGCGCATTGCTTCCAGTAAGCCAACTAACTCCATTTCAGAAATATCGACTTCATAACTCGACCAGCCATCACTTTCGCGATCGAGCAACTGAAATACAGTACCAAAAATAGCTGCCGCATTTCCTCGATTTAATTCATCAATTACGAGCAAGTAATGGTCTTTCTTGCCATCAATTAAACCTTGGTATGCCATTCCCAAAATGCGAATAAAATGCCCTGGGTAAAATTTATAAATAACTGAGTTGCCTTGGGTGAGGGGCAACAACTTCCCCATAAAATCAGCATAAGTGTACTCTGGATGAAACACTGTCTTGACAGTGTGAGTAGTGTCATCCAATGGAATTCCTAATTTATCTCTAGCAATTTCCCGAATCTGGTAGCTTTTTCCCGTCCCTGGACTACCAAAGAGAATCTTTTGAATCGGCTTAATGTTTTCAGGCATTACGGCTATCTAGTATCAATTTCAATACTTTCCACCAAAAAGTATAACATACTCTCTTTAGCAACATCGAAAAATACTTCCATTAGCCTGACATTTGACGCAGGAAGAGGCGATCGCACTTCTTCACACGGTAAAATAAACTTAGTCACAATTCCATCTAAAAAATTACAACACAACTGTTAGAAGTAGAGCAAAAGCTTGCGGAGGTGCGTGAGTGCAAATAGTCTCATCATCTAGATTCAAATATTTATTGCTCTCACCCACGCTACAGCTACAAACTTTATATCACATTCTTTCCAATACCTTAATCCCCAACAACTCCAAACCCAACTTCAAAGTCCTAGCCGTCAAATCGCACAAAATTAACCGCGAAGTCCGCAACGGTTCCTCAGCTTTCAAAACCGGACACTGCTCAAAAAATTGATTGAACTTTTGACTCAATTCAAACAAATACTGACAAATCCGATTCGGTAACAAATCGCCCTCAACCGCATTTATCACTTCACTCAACTGCAATAAATGTTTGGCTAAAACCAACTCTGCATCAGACTGCAAGATTACTTTCGCACCAGCATCTAAATTATCGAAATCAATCTCACCTTTGCGGCGAATTCCCTGCACGCGCACGTAAGCATACAGCATATAAGGAGCGGTATTTCCTTGCAATGCGAGCATTTTGTCGTAACTAAAAATATAGTTGCTTGCGCGATTTTGACTTAAATCGGCATACTTAACGGCACTCAAACCAACGGTTCGAGATACGTTAGCAATGAATTCCTCAGTTTCTTGTCTTTCTTCGACTTTTAATCTCTCTTCTAAATCTTGGCGCGTGCGGACGATCGCCTCATCTAACAAATCCTGCAACCGCACCGTTTCCCCAGAACGAGTTTTGAGTTTTTTGCCGTCTTCTCCCAATACTAAACCGAAGGGAATGTGGACAATTTCGACATCATCAGGAATCCAACCGGCTTTTCTGGCTACTGCAAATACTTGGGCAAAGTGGTTTGCTTGTCCCGAATCTGTGACATAAATTAAGCGCTTTGCATTGTCTTTTTGGATGCGGTAGCGCACTGCTGCTAAATCAGTTGTGGCGTAGTTGTAGCCTCCGTCGGTTTTCTGCACGATTAGCGGCAGTGGTTCGCCTTCTTTATTGGTGAAACCATCTACAAAAACGCATTTCGCGCCGTCACTTTCTACTAGCAAACCTAGAGTGGTTAAATCTTCGACTACTGCGGGCAATAATGGATTGTAAAACGATTCGCCGCGTTCGGTTAATTTGATATCGAGCAAGTCGTAGATTACTTGAAATTCGCGGCGAGATTGATCGCACAGCAATTTCCAAGCGCGGCGGGTGTCTTCTGCGCCTGCTTGCAGTTTTACTACTTCTTGGCGGGCGGTTTCTTTGAAGGTTTCGTCTGTGTCAAAGCGCTGTTTTGCTTGGCGGTAAAATGCGACTAAATCGCCTAAGTCTAGGGCGTCAGCGGTTGTGAGGGCTTCGGGGTGAACTTCGCGCAAGTATGCGATCAGCATTCCGAATTGGGTGCCCCAGTCGCCGATGTGGTTGATTCTGAGTACGTCGTGGCCTTGAAATTCGAGGGTACGGGCGATCGCATCTCCGATGATTGTCGATCGCAAGTGCCCGACGTGCATTTCTTTGGCTATATTCGGACTGGAAAAGTCGATCGCGATTGTCTGAGGCGTTTTCGCCGGTTCAATCCCCAAACGCGAGTCGCCGGCGATCGCACTAATTTGCGCTTCCAAATAAGCCGGTTTCAGCTTCAAATTGATAAAACCTGGCCCAGCGATTTCTGGGGTTTCGCAGATGTCAGTAATATCTAGGTTTTCGATAATTGTCGAGGCGATCGCCCGTGGGGGCTTTCCTAACTTTTTCCCCAAACTCATCGCCGCGTTGCACTGAAAGTCCCCAAAGTTGGGATTGCTGGCGGCGGCTAGCATCGGATCTGCACCTGCATAACTTTCACCGAATGCAGCGGTGAATGCTTTTTCAAATTTTGCTTTTAACTGTTGGGCGATCGAGTTCATCTTTAATATTTTGATTGGATGTTTATTTTAAACTCTAGATTCAGCACTTTTTGCCAATAATACTCTGACTACTTAGGTAATTTTCATCGGCCCATCTCCCTCTGGCCCTCTCCCCCTCTCCTCACCTACTAGGAAATTTTGTACTTAGCTTTGAGGTGCTGATGCGATCAAAATCATTGGCCGTAATAGCACAGAGTACATTTTATCACAGTTGCGATCGCTACACAAATTAAAAATTATCACATCTAGCCAATGATCTCGATCGCTAGATAATTTTGTTAAATCGCTTACATTAAGGTATGTTAAAATTTTTTCAATGCACCCAAAAATCCTACGAAAGGAAGTAGTTATGTTATCTCAACCTATTTTTGGCGATCGCTCTCTGACAATCGCCTTTTATCAAGCAGTAATCGCTCGCTTCTACGACGGTTTCAGTCTCTCCACCCAAGCACTATTACGAGAGTGTACGCTTGGCTTCGCCCCTTGTCCCGATGGAGTCAAAACCTTTTTCATCATCGCGCCGAGTCTCGATGCAGCAGAGCAACTAATGGAAAAAATGGACAGTATTTTGGAGCGAGTTGCCGAACTCATGGCTGGAGTCGGACAAGTTGCCCTGTGCATAGTTCCCCCCGGCAGCGAAGCAGAGCAACCAGTAGATATGCAAGACTTAGAAAAAGTTCCCCCAGATTGTCTGGCTTGCAAATTCTTTACAATTATATGGGCCGATGCTGCGGCCGATCGATAACTTGACAGTTAGCAACCAGCAACTCAACAAGGTTCGGCTCCACCTGTGCCTGTACCGGCGCGGGGTAGATTGTCTGTTAGTTACAATCCCTGGAATTATCGGGCAAAGCGTGCAGGTAATTTAGAGCGTTTGCAAGGTTGCATTCGCAATCCTTGGCAAGTGTTAAACAAGCAGACAAAATATATATCAAAGGCCCGCTTGTCAGTCGCTCAGATTTTTACCTGCCGGCTCAAACAGCCGTGCATCTACTTTTTACATTCCCAATACAGGCCACCAAAAAGCCGCATCAACTATCCTGGGTGTCTCGCTTCAAAAGACAGCAGCAGGAATTAGGCGGTATCGCTGGAAAATAGATTTTTGCGAAATATCTGCTGATGTTCAGGATAAGCAGAAATATTCTCAAAAAGAGATAAGAGTTCCGCACTTTGATCTCAGAAACCCGGTTTTTACCCCCGCGCTTCATATTCGTGGTTCCCTGGGAAATTGACAGAAAATAGGGTGTTTGTGGGAGAGTCAATCAATTTTAGATTTTAGATTTTAGATTTTAGATTGACCCCACGGATAAATGCGGGGGCTTGAGGATTTTTGATTTTTGATTTTGGATTGATTCCACGGATAAATCACGTGGCGGGTACCATCAAGAAATTCCTGGTAACCAGCTAGAAACAGAGCAAAGCTTTACTCAAAAAAAGAGCAGTTTTCCAGCCACACCCTTGGCAGTGCAGAGCGATCGTACCACAAGCTCATAGAATTTGTTAAAAATTTCAGTTGAAAATTTGAATTATTAAATTTTATGCCTAACATTGGGGATAAAATCTAAGATTGAAATTCTCAAATCTGAAATCAAGGCATCATGGTAAAACTGACACCAAATCCCAGCTTTAGTTTAACAATTCGGGTTGCTCTGCCGAACCAGCCGGGAATGCTGGCAAGAGTCACCAGCGCGATCGCATCTGTCGGCGGCAACTTCGGCCAAATCGACTTGATCGAGCAAACCCGCGCCACTACCGTTCGCGATATCACCGTCGATGCTTACAGCCTCGAACATAACGAAGAAATAGTCCAAGCAGTTAAAGGACTGCCAGATATTAAAGTGCTCGAAGTGTACGATCGCACTTTCAACTTGCACCGCGGCGGAAAAATCAGCGTAGTTAGCAAAATTTCCCTGAAACGCCAGTCAGATTTGGCAATGGCATACACCCCTGGAGTCGGCCGCATCTGCACTGCGATCGCCAATGACCCCCAGCAAGTTTATAACCTGACAATCAAACAAAATACTGTTGCCATTGTTACCGACGGTAGCGCAGTTTTGGGACTGGGAAACCTCGGCCCTGCCGCCGCACTGCCAGTTATGGAAGGCAAAGCCATGCTATTTAAAGAATTTGCAGGTATTGACGCCTTTCCTATCTGTTTGAATACCCAAGATACCGAGGAAATTATTCGCACAGTGCAGAATATTGCCCCGGTTTTTGGCGGCGTTAACCTCGAAGATATTTCTTCTCCCCGCTGCTTTGAAATCGAAGCAAGATTGCGGGAAACCTTAGATATTCCGATTTTTCACGACGACCAGCACGGCACTGCGATTGTCAGTTTGGCAGCATTAATTAATGCCTTGAAAATCGTCAAAAAAACCATCTCAGAAGTGTGTATCGTGATAAACGGAGCCGGTGCGGCCGGAGTCGCGATCGCCCGCTTGCTGCGTAAAGCAGGTGCACAAAACATCATCATGTGCGACTCCAAAGGCGTTCTCTCCGAAGACCGCACGGATATGAACCCCGAAAAACTAGAATTTGCCGTGCCTTCGAGCGGTACTTTGGAAGATGCGATCGCCGGTGCCGATGTATTTTTAGGCGTCAGCGCCCCCGGCGTAGTCACCCGTTCGATGGTGCGTTCGATGGCCGAGAATCCCATTGTTTTTGCAATGGCAAATCCCATTCCTGAAATTCAGCCAGAATTAATTATGGAAGATGCGGCGATCATAGCAACCGGACGCAGCGATTACCCGAATCAAATTAACAATGTTTTGGCATTTCCGGGGATATTTCGAGGTGCTTTGGACTGCAAAGCTGCCACGATTACGCCCACTATGTATTTGGAAGCAGCTTATGCGATCGCCTCTTTAGTCAGTCCTTCTCAGCTTGACAAAGAGCACATTATACCGTCGGTTTTTGACGAAAGAGTTGCCATTGCTGTCGCCGGTGCAGTGCAGTTGGCCGCCAGATCCGAAGGTATTGCCCGCGATTAATAGAAGGAAGGAAGAAGGAAGTTCGGCAACGGATTGTGTAACGGATGTAGCGGATATAACGGATATAACGGATGTAACGGATGTCAGTCCGATGGAAGTCGGAAGAAGGAAGAAGGAAGAGGGAAGAAGGTTGGAGGGAAGATACCATGTATAAATTAATGGTCTTTGTACCAGTTTTGTACTTCTTCTTTTGTGATTTTTCGGGTTTCTTCTCCTTCTCTCTTTCCTCCTCCCCGTTGATTATTACTCATTTTTGTTTCTCCATCCTGTCTTTTTCCTCAACATCCATCCGTTAAGTCCCATACAGGGATCGTTGCCGAACGTCCCTCGAACCTCCAACCTCCAACCTCTTCCTTCTTCCCTCCAAGCTCAG
This sequence comes from Microcoleus sp. K1-B1, assembly GCF_036704705.1. Taxonomy (NCBI): domain Bacteria; kingdom Bacillati; phylum Cyanobacteriota; class Cyanophyceae; order Oscillatoriales; family Microcoleaceae; genus Microcoleus; species Microcoleus sp. K1-B1. The sequence continues at coordinate 47,074 of NZ_JAUBSH010000016.1, forward strand.
CATCTATCCGTTACATTTGTTAAATCCCGATCGCGTGATCGTTGCCGAACTTCCTTCTTCTCTCTTTCTTAATCAAGGATAAAAGTTACAGTAATAAACAAGATAAAAAGATATAATTGAATAACCCAAGTCCCGCTAAGTCAGATGCACAGCCAGTTAGGAAAAGCCAAGCGCAATCGCTCCCGTTGCCAATTGTTAGAACTGTGTCCTATCGGGCTGGCATTGTGCCGGACGGACGGAACTTTTATCGACGTAAATCCAGCTTTTGCAAGTATTATCGGTCGCACAGTTGCAGAAACTCTTCACCTCAACTATTGGGAAATTCAGCAAACACAGTACGCGGGCCGAAAAAAATATCTAGAAAGTCAAGCAAACAATAGCTGCACGGGCCCGTGCGAAGCAGCATACAAACATAAAAACAACCATCTCGTACCCGTGCGAGTTTCCGAGCGGGCAATTGAAACAGGGGGAGTGCGCGCGATTTGGCTGAGCGCTGAAGAAATTTTTAATCCTGGGTCTGAAAATAGCGCTCCCCTGGAATCAGCGTCGCCGCACAGCAATTCACATCTAGAAAAATTGCTGACAAAGCAGACTGCGGAACTGGAAAAAACTCAGAAACTACTCGAAGAAAAAATCTCCGAGCTGGAGCAAACTCAAGAAAAATTGCGTCTCCACAGTCAAATTATCGACCAAGTTCACGAGGCTGTAATTTCTACAGATATGGACGGCTCGATTACCATTTGGAATCAAGCCTGCCAAAAGTTATACGGTTATCAAGCAACTGAGGCTATCGGACAGCACATTTCTCTAATTTACCCGCCCGAACAGCAAGAATTTTTGTTAGAGCAAGTCATCAAGCCGCTACACAAAAAAGGCGAGCACGAAATTGAAGTTATCACACGCCGTAAATCTGGAGAAAAATTTTCCTCGCACCTGATGCTTTCGCTATTGAAAGACAAAAGAGGAGAAGTGGTGGGGATGATTGGCTCTTTAACGGATCTCAGTATTTGCAAAGCTTTAGAACAAGAATTAGCACAGAGACAATCACTATTTGATGCCTTTTTGAAGGAGGCGCCGGCGGGACTTTGCATTTTGGATTCCCAATTGCGGTACGTGCAAATCAATCAATTTTTAGCAGAAATAAATTGCCTGAGTCCAGCAGCGCACATCGGCAAGAGGGTACGCGAAATCTTGCCGAATATGGCTCCAATAATAGAGCCTTTGTACGAACAAATTTTGAGAACAAAACAACCCTTAATTAATATCGAGATCAGTGGTGACAATCCCAGAAAGCCTGGGTTTGTCCGACACCTGACAGGCTCTTATTTTCCCTTGCTAGACAAAGATGGCGAGGCTCTCGGCATCGGTGCAGTCGTAGTTGACATTAGCGATCGCAAACAAGCAGAAGCTGCGCTGCAAAAAAGCGAACAGCTTTACCGCACTATGGCTAGCAACTTTCCTAACGGTGCGGTGATTTTGTTCGATCCAGAACTGCGTTACACGCTGGTAGAAGGTACAGAATTAGCAGCAGTGGGGCTTGCCAAAGAATTGATGGAAGGCAAGACAATCTGGGAAGTATTCGAGCCAGATGTTTGCGCTGATATCGAGCCAACTTATCGGGCGGCACTGGCAGGAGAAACAGTTGTTACAGAATTTTTTTACAGCGATCGCGTTTACCTCGGTTATGCTTTGCCAGTCAGAAATGAACGGCAAGAAATTATCGGCGGATTGCTAATGACTCAAAACATTACGGCTCGCCAATTAGCAGAAGAAGCGCTCAGAGAAAGCGAGGAAAAATACAGGTGCATTGTCGAGACAGCAGATGAAGGAATTTGGATGATAGATACGGAGGGTAAAACTACTTTTGTCAACCAAAAAATGGCAAATATGCTCGGCTGCACTTCAGAGGAAATGATCGGACAGCCGCTATTTGCTTTCATGGATGCAGAAGGCATGGCGATCGCACAAATCAGTCTCGACCGTCGCCGTAAAGGAATTCGCGAACAGCACGATTTTAAGTTCCGTCGCCGAGACGGCAGGGACTTGTGGGCGATGGTTTCTACTAATTCCTTGGCAGACAAACAGGGACGCTATGTGGGCGCTTTGGCAATGGTTGCCGACATTACCGATCGCAAGCAAACAGAAGCGGCATTGCAGCAGTCGGAAGCCAAATTTCGATCGCTCTACGAATTAACCAGTTTGCCTGTTTTCATGTTATGTGACAATGACATCTGCGATGCCAACACAGCCACCCTAAAACTATTTGGCTGCATTACCCCGCAAGAGTTGTACGGCAAAAACCCAGGCAAACTGTCGCCTCCTTTCCAACCCAACGGCAGAGATTCTTTGAGCTTGGCTGACGAAATGATCGCGATCGCCTTTGAGCGGGGAAAGCACCGTTTTGATTGGGTTCATCAGCGCTTAGACGGTACTGATTTTCCCGCAGAAGTGGTGCTAACAGTCATCGAAGTGGGAAATGAAAAAATTATCCAAGTAGTGATCCAAGATTTAACCGATCGCAAACTTGCAGAAGAAACTTTAGTGCGATCGGAACAAGCCCTCAGACAACAAGCTCAGAGAGAACAACTGCTCAATCAAATTGCCAACCAAATCCGCACTTCTTTAGATTTAGACACAATTTTAGCAACCGCAGTTCAAGAAATTCGCCATCTGATGCACCTAGATTGGTGCATCTTCACTTGGTATCGCCCCAACAACAATCCTCCGGTTTGGGACGTAACTTTTGAAGCCAAGAATGCAGATTTGCCGAGCATTCTCGGCACTTATCTTATAGACGACAAATCTTATTTCGCTGTGCGACAGATTTTGCGGCGAGAAATTCTGCGAATTGATGATGTCAGCACTTTTGAAGATGTAGAATTGCGCCAACTTTTCCAGGCTTCAAAATTTAACTCAGTGCTGTCGCTGCCAATTCATACTGCTGCCGGCGATATTGGGGTGATTACCTGCTATCAGGCTATGTCCGTGCGAAATTGGAGCGACTCGGAAGTCGAACTGATGCAAGCGGTGGTCGCTCAAATTGCGATCGCGATCGACCACGCCGAACTGTACACCCAAACCCGCAAAGCTGCCAGACTAGCTCAAGCTCAAACTCAACAGCTAGAAGAAACTTTGCGCGAACTCCAACGTACCCAAACTCAATTAATTCAAAGTGAAAAAATGTCGAGTTTGGGACAGTTAGTAGCAGGTGTCGCCCACGAAATTAACAACCCGGTTAATTTTATCTATGGCAATCTCAGCTACACCAGCGAATACACTCAAAACTTGCTAAAAATGCTGCGACTTTACCAGAAGGAATACCCGCAGCCTAGCGCAAGAATTGTAGATGCAAGGGAAGACTTAGAAATTGATTATCTTATTGAAGATTTACCGAAAATTTTAGCATCTATGAAAGTCGGAGCCGATCGCATCCGCGACATAGTTTTGAGCCTGCGAACTTTTTCAAGACTTGACGAAGCCGAAAAGAAACAAGTTGACATTCACCAAGGTATTGAAAGCACGCTGCTGATTTTGCAAAACCGCCTGAAACATAAAGCCGATCACCCGACAATTAATGTGATTAAAGAATACGGTAATTTGCCTTTAGTGGAATGTTATCCCGGTCAGTTAAATCAAGTATTTATGAATTTGTTGAGCAATGCGCTAGACGCATTGGAAATGGAGATGAAGAAATCCGATCGCACCGCCAAAAATCTCGCAATTACGATTCGCACCCAAGTAACCGACAATAACAGCGTTGCCATCTGGATAGCTGACAGCGGCCCTGGGATGAGCGAAGATGTGCAAAAGCGCTTGTTTGACCCGTTTTTCACTACTAAACCCATTGGCAAAGGCACTGGCTTAGGATTGGCGATTTCGCACTCTATTATAGTAGAAAAACATGGCGGCAAGCTTTCTTACAATTCTGTATTGGGAGAAGGTTCCGAATTTGCGATCGAGATTCCTCTGCGGCAAAAAATAAATTAAAACCCGTTGCATTGGTATCATATCATCTCCGATCGATCGACCGGATTTGATAGGATTCAAATCGGGAGCATCTCATATTTGTAAAAATACTTCTTCTGGCTCCTTCCTTCTTCCTCTTTCCTTCTGCCTCCTGCCTCCTGCCTCCTGCCTCAAAACTCCAATTTCTAGCGGAGGGCTGCAAAGGTGAGATGCTCCCTTCAAATCCGACCCTTTACAACCAAACGCACACCACCAGCGGGTGCCATTGTCAAACCCCGGCGTACTGGCAAAACCGGACGATTTTCTGCAAGTTCTAAAGAGTATTGTGACAGCACTTTCGCCAAGACTAACTTCATTTCAAACATGGCAAATGCCGCCCCAATACAGCGGCGGTTCCCTCCTCCAAACGGCAAATATTCGTAAGGCGAAAATTGCCTTTCTAGAAAACGTTCGGGTTTAAAAAGTTTTGGTTCCGGGTAAATATCCGGTCGGTGGTGAACCAAATAAATGCAGGTAGAAAGTATCATTCCTTTGGGAATATTATAACCCATTAACTGCATGGGAGCTTGCAGAAGGCGCGGAAATGCAAAAAATAGGATCGGATAAATCCGCAGCGTTTCGCAACAGACAGCATTCAAATACGGGAGTTTACTTATTTCCGTCGGCTCGCAATTTTCGACATCAATAGAATTGAGCTCTTTCAGCAGTTTTTCACGGACTTCTGGGATGTAGTGAATCCAATACAAAGCCCAGGCTAAAGCTGTGGCTGTAGTTTCGTGTCCTGCGAATAAGATTGTCATTAATTCATCCCGCAATTCAACGTCGCTCATCGGCTTTCCTGCTTCGTCACGAGCACAAATTAACAAGCTCAGGATGTCTTCGCCCGGTGCAGACTGAGTTTTGCGATCGCGAATTTCTTGATAAAGCAGTTCATCTAAACGCTGTCTTTGTCGAAGAAATCCTCCCCAAGGACTCCAAGCACCTAAATCTTTTTGCAACGACTTGATAAACAAAAAGGTAGCGCTTAATGGATTGCTAAACAGGCTGAACATATTAATCATTAGTTGCTGAATTTGCTGGTAGCGTTCTCCTTCGCTCAGCCCAAAAATCGTGTGCAAAATTACTTCCAAGGAAATTTCCTGCATAGTTGATTGCGCGATTACCGAGTTACCAGGAGTCCAATTATTAATTACTTTTTCGGTTGTATCGCGGATGATTTGTCCGTAAGCTTTCATCCGTTCACCGTGAAAAGGTGGCATTAAAAGTTTGCGCTGCTGCAAATGTCGATCGCCATCTAACAACAATAACGAATTCGAGCCTACTAAAGGTAGCGTTATCTGGTTTCCCGTACTGGATTCAAAGAGTTTGGAATCGGATGTAAAAATTTCTTGAATAGCTTGAGGATTGCTAACAATTACTTGGGGCGGAAAGTTGCTGAATTCGCTGGTAAAAAGGTCGCCGTAGCGTTGATAATTACTATCTAAATAATACAGAGGATTTAAAATGCCCCGCACTGTCTGAACAAATCTATGGCTTTTAGGGCCGTCTAGCAATTTGTTGGTAGCATGATTTTGATAGTGAGATTTTTCTGTGGGGATAGTCATTTTTTTTCTCCTAGATTATTTACTCAGTTTCAATCAACAGTTGATTGAAACTGAGTAAATTAATCATTGTTTACAGAAACCTTATTATAGATTTTTTATACCTAGATATTTTACGTAAACCCGATCGCACCTTGGCGTCTCCACACCAGTTGTCGGTAGATATCCGCTATTTTCGTACATTTTCACAGCTTCTTTGAGAATGCTGGCAGTTTCTATCCAGATTTCCTCAAAGCCGCGAGCGATAATTTTACTTTCCAATTCTTGCAGTAAAAATTTCCCCAAACCTTGTCTTCTTGCTGCTGGCAAAATATACATTTTGCGAATTTCCACAGCATTATTTCCGCGCTCAATCGGATAGTAACCCGCCGTACCGACTATTTTATCCTGCCGTTCAACTACCCAAAATTCGCCGCCTTGATTATGATAATGTAGTTCTACATCATAGACATCTCGATCTGCCCCGTGAGGTTCGCATTTTAAACCGTACTCTGCTAAAATATCCCTAATTAAATAGAACGCCTCAGCGCGATCGCGCGTTTCCCAGGAACGAATTAAAAAATCCAGATGTTGGGTTTTCATTGGTGGTTGCAACTTAATATTTATTTGTTGACTTTAGCAACTGTAAACTTACTAATTTTTTTTATTTTACAGTTTTTAAATGCACCTAGCTTTTAACTGTGAATTCTCGGTTCGGGATGAAGACTTGCCAGCAACTCGCTCTCTACTAATGATAATTCCTCCAACCTCTGCATCACAATATCCCGATCGAAATAAGTTGTTGCCAAAATCCAATATACACCGTAATGGCGCGCTTCCGAAGCCATCAAACTTCGGTAAAACTTAGCTAATTCCGCATCGGGACAGCGATCGCCCAGCAGCCCCAACCGTTCGTGACTGCGCGCTTCTATCAAACCCGAAACCAACAAAGAATCCAAAAGTCTCTCCGGTTCCTGCTTGCGAATTTGGGCGGACAAACCGGCACCGTAGGGAGGTGCAGCCAAAGGGCCTAAAGCAATGCTGCGCTTTTCTAACCGCTGGTTGACTTGCTCGAAATGCTCTAATTCTTCGCGGGCGATCGCCGTTAGCATCCTCACCAATTTTTCCCTGGCTGGGTAGCGAAACATTAAATTTAACGCTACTCCTGCCGCTTTTCGTTCGCAGTGAGAATGGTCTAATAAGATGGTATCCAAATGGGCGATCGCCTGTTGCACCCAAGCTTCCGAAGTCGGCTGTTTCAAAAACTTAATAGTTGGTAGTGTAGAAGTCATTAGTCATCAGTTATCAGTCATTAGTCATTAACCAGAATTTATCCTATCTTACATAATTTTTCCAATACCGCATACATATCACCAGCAAACTTTTTCGGATTCCACAGCGGCGACAAATTGGCTGGATCTTTAGATTTCACCAACTGTGCTTTAATTGCATTTCTCAATTCACGCTCTTTGCCCAATTTTACACCCACTTCCACATATTCCGACCAAGACAAAGCCACGCCTGTTTCAATTCCCAAAGTCTGCAAAAACGAATAACCCATTCTCGACAAAAATTGCTCTCCTGTGCGAGTCACCACCGGCAAATTAGACCACAAAGCCTCTAAAGTGTGAGTTCCTCCGTTGTAAGGATAAGAATCTAACAAAACATCGGCCAGCAAATAGATGATTCTGTGTTCTTCCTCAGTAGCAAACCTCGGCAAAAACTTAATTCGGTGCTTGCTCACTTTCTCAGCTTCACAAGCTTGGTGATATGCAGCCTCAAACACCGCAGCATCGCCTAAAGCTTTGTGAATTAAGATACTGTTCGGCACTTCTTTTAGAATGGCAATTTGTGCTTTTACCAACTCGCGATTAAATTTTCTGCCGGGACTGACGCACAGGTAAACTATCTGATCCAAGCCGATCCGATGCGATCTTCTCAATGCAACAGGATCGACTCCATATCTCTGAAAACCGGACACCGCGACAAAGGAATCAGGCATCCTAATTAGCTGCTCGTCATAATATTTTTCCCTGTCTGCTGGGTGCGAGTGCCAGTCTGTAAGAAAGTAATTTTCCGGCGATATGTAAGGGGCGTCAAATCCCAGCCAAGAAACACAAACTGGTGCGGGTTTTTGGTAGAGAATATCAGCGTGAACTGGTACGCTGAGAGAATCTAAATCAACTAAAACGTCCAATTCATCTTGCTGAATTTGGTCGATAATTTCGGCGGAATTGGCAAGTCCGTTCGGGTATGTTGTCGGAAAAGTCAGTTTGCCAAAACTTTCAAATTGCTGAGTGCGATCGTCAGGAATAATTCTTTCGGAAGCGTACAAATACACATTGGGTGTGATGTCGGACAATTCGCGAATGATGTCAGCGCTGCACCAACCTACAGAATGGCGGCTAAAGTGATTGGACAAAAAGCCGATTTTTAACTGGCTGGATGGGGCATTTGGTTTGAAACTGTAATTTGCGGGTTGAGAAAAATTAGGTTTAATACATTGGTCGATATACTTTTGGGCAATTAATCTGTAAAGTTTTGAGTTGGCTGCCAAGTCATCTCGCAAATAGGGCGTGCTGAATAACAAGTTTGCATAAAGCGATTTAATTTCCACCGGGCTAGCGGTTTCTAAGTTTTGCTGCAAGTATGACTCTAGTTCTAAAAATCGATCGCCCGCAATTTGATTTAATCCCGACACTTGATAGGTGCTGATGAAGTAAATCGCGGTCATAATTGGATCGGTTTCGGCACACATTTGGCTGTATTGGTGCACGGCTTGCCGCGCTGCAGCTAAATCGCTAGTATCTCTGAGGATGCCGCACAAATGTTGGTGGGCAGAAATAAAATCGGGTTTAATTTCTAGGGCTTTTTGAAGGTTGGGTATTGCGTCTTTAAATTTACCCTGGTGGCGCAAAACTCGGCCAATTTGACAGTATGCTTCGGCTAAATCGGGTTTGAATGCGATCGCCTGCTGCCATGCAGCCACCGCCTCATCTAACTTCCCTTGCTGCGCTAATTTATCTCCTAAATTTAAGTGAAAATCTACCTGAGCCAGGTGGGGATTGAGTTCGAGAGCTTTTTGCTCGTATGCTACCGCTGCATCCTGCTGCCCCTGCTGCTTCAGTGCCCCTGCCAAATTCCAGTAAGCAGCAGCCAAAGTTGGTTTAAGTTCGATCGCCTTTTCGTAATTGACAACCGCCTCCACCAAATGCCCTTGTTTGTAGAGCATACTGCCCAAATTAGCATAAGCCTCAGCAAAATCCGGATTCAGAGCGATCGCCTCGGAATAAAACCGCATCGCTTCCTCAATTTGGCCGCTTGCTTGCTGCACATTGCCCATTGTCACGTAAGCCGCCGCCCAATCCGGTTGCAATTCCAGAGCACGGCGACAAGCAGCGACGGCTGCTGCTAAATTGCCTTGAGAGTAATAGGTTTCTGCAGCGACTGTCAACGATGCAGCATCTTCAAATTGGGGTGTTTCGGATTGGTTGCGAAAATCGGAATTCATTTTGCGGCCTATCTGTGCTATCAAGTTAAAGGTTGAATCTATATTATTTTGCAGAGTAGCAGTTTTAGCGGAACTACGGGCGATCGTCACAGAGAATTTATGAGCGACAAGCAAGCGACACAGCGCCAACATAACATCAAGTGGAAACCAAACCTCCTGCTGGGGATACTCTTGTTAACCTTAGCAATCCCCTTACCCTTTGCCCAAAAGACTTTCGCACAGCAGCAGCAGACAGCCAGCTTTCGGCAGAAATTATTTCAAACTGCTCTTTATTTCACCCTATATTTTGAGGGCGGATTCAGCAATCACCCAGCCGATAAGGGCGGCAGAACTTATCGGGGGGTTTTGCAAACGGAATACAACGCCTACCGCTACAGTCGTGGGCTTCCGCCCCTTGACGTGACGCAGATGTCGGAAGCAGAGCTCCTAGAAATTTATAAATATTACTGGGATTCGAGCCTTTCCGGCACGATGCAGCCGGCTTTGGCGATCGTCATGTTTGACACCGCCGTTAATTTCGGTATTAATAACTCAATTACCTTTCTTCAGCAAGCGTTAGGATTGCCGCAAACGGGAGTTTTTGATGCCCGCACCAAGGAAGCGCTGAAAGGGGCAAATAACAGAAATACCGCGCTGCAAATGATTAATGAACGGATTATTTACCGCTACAAAAGGGTGCAAGAAGATCCGACTCAAATGGCTTTTTTCCGGGGTTGGCTGAGTCGCGATTACAGTTTGTGGGGCTATGTGAACAAGATTAAGTAGTTGACTGTTGACTGTTGACTGTTGATTGTTATTTCTTATTCTATATTTGTGGAACAGACATCTTGCCTGTGTTCTATAAATGGCGTTGCTGATTTACGGTATGAATAAACTTTCTCGCGCTTTAGATACCCGACTTCTTAAAGAAGTCGGGTATCTGAGTATTCTGTTTTTTTAGGTTTGTCTACTTACTTGCCGCAATTAGCAAAAATAGAGAACAAGTTATAACCTTGAACTTTCGACGCTTGCCATGTATTACGCCGATCGCCAAAAAAACTTGTATCTCTACCAACGTAGTTTTGCCAACCTAATGCAGCAACAGTTGGGTACTGAGCGGGAAAATCCCCTAGCAGAGGAATGTCTCGCGAGTCAAGTTTCCATCCTACCTTTTTGCTAAATTCTTTAATTTCTTCTTCGCAAGTTTGACAATTTAAACCCTTCCCCGTCTGTTGCCAAATCTCTAACTGCGGGGTCAAGCCGTATTTATTATTGCTGTGTTGCATCCACAATTGGTCGATCGCGCGGAGGTTCGGACAAGACGTGGGGTTGTTGCGGAGTAAAGAGACGGTTTCGCGATCGGCGTCGTCCCATTTCTTAGCTTCTAATAAGGTTTGTAGTTGCCTGAATTCGCTGCTGGTTTCTTGTGCGCTAGCTGAAAAAGCTGGCTGCAAAACTGCAACCGATACGGTGATTAATGCGAGGGTTGTTTTTCCAAGTTTAAACATGATGCTCCTGTGAGTAAAAGCGATTTAGCAAATGATTCGTTTTGGTTGACACCGATGCCACAGGTAAATTGCCCCCACTATAGCGGTTCTCAAGACTCGTGAGGTACGCGCTTACCAATTCCCAATTCAGGGAAGGGGAAGGAACCACCAGTGCATCGGTACATCAATACCCAGGTGTATCTTATTTACCCGATAGATGCTATACAGTCAACCCATTTGGATTAGCTGTTGTCGTCAAAATGTACTCCACTTGAGCCGGAGTTAAAGTCGGATTGGCATTCAAAACTAAAGCCGCTACACCAGCTACTTGTGGCGTTGCCATAGACGTGCCACTTATGATTTCATAGTTGTTATAGGGAGTTGTAGAATAGATTTCTACTCCCGGAGCAACTACGTACTCCAAAGGGGTGGAGCCCGCACGGTTCGAGGTGTCAGGCATCCTGCCGTTTATATCAATACTGCCCACGGCAATTCCCCAGCGATCGGCATTACGAGCTGGATAATCAGGTTGGCTAAAACCCGAATTTCCCGCTGCTATCACCACAACAGAGCCTTTGTTATTTGCATACTCAATTGCCTCATTCTCCTCGTTGGAAGGGTAAAACTCATTTCCCAAGCTGAGGTTAATTACATTTGCTCCATTATCAGCAGCATAGCGGATTCCAGCAGCAATATCATTACTATAGGCGTCACGAAAGCTGTCTATCACTCTGATAGGCATAATCTTAGCATTGGGCGCAACTCCTGTGATACCAAAATCATTTCGTTCCGCCGCTATCAAACCTGCTATGTGAGTGCCGTGACCGTAGACATCCAAATCCATTGGGTAGTTGTCGTTATACACAAAATCCCAACCCCGAATATCATCAATAAATCCGTTGCGATCGTCATCGATGCCATTGTCCGCAATTTCATCAGCGTTCTGCCAAATATTATTATCCAAGTCGGGATGGGTGTAGTCAACCCCAGTATCGATAACAGCTACAACAATCCCATTTCCTGTAATGTTCTGCTCCCAAACTTCGGGCGCATTTATAGCGTCTAGCCCCCAATTATTATCGCTCAAATTAGGAACATCAGGGAAGAGAGTTGAGCGGTTCAGGGTGCGGGTAACTGCTGCATTTGCATTGACTAAACCATAGCCGTAATTGCGATTAAAAGCACCGTTAGGTGTAGGAATATCGGGCAATACAGGCACAGGTGCTGCAGAAAGAGTCAGGTTGTAATTGGTAGAGCCTAAGTAGCTAGAGACTTGGACATAGTATGTCCCTGGAGCCAAATTAGATAAATTAATCACATCCGGAGTAGTGCCAACCTTATAAGAGTAGTCAATACTTTCACCAAAATCAAAAACACCGTTGCGGTTTCTATCTTGAATTAGGTCTACGTCAGCATCGGCCGTCAAACCGTCGAGACGCAGGCTAAAATTGCTATTAGTGTTGATATCGAATCGGTAGAAATCATCGGGATCGCCTGTCCCCACGAACTCCGTTAAGCTGATGCTACCGTTCTGAACGCCAACAACATTACGAGCTGTAAAAAGAGAGTTATCTGAATCGGAGAAATTCAACTGAGAGGGATATCTCGTTCCCGTTAGGGGATCTGTGTTTGCGATCGCTGACTGTGACTGCAGTTTGATTTGAGCATCGCTCACAGAGTGACTGAAGGCAGCCCTGGGATCAGCTACAATAAAATCCGCATTTTGTGTCTGTTGGTTGGTGCTGAATGCTGGGAGATTAGGAAAGCTAGATTTAGCACTATAACTAGAAACCTTGAATGGATCGATCGCTCCCTTGGGCAAGTCGTTGTTAACCGGAAAGGGTGATGTGGTGAGCTCGTTTGGCTGTTGACTGAAAAAAAGGCGATCGGTAGCCTTCGTGTTGATGCCTAACATAAGTTAAAAAATTTTAAAATTCCCAGAAATATGACGTTGTTTGTAGTAAGGGATTTAGTCCTTAATCTCCATTAAAGAAGACTCTGCGCCCTCACTACAAACCTATGAAAAATCAGGAAAATTCCTGAACGGATATGCTGCGGATTGGAAGTTGAGCCAGCGTTATATCTTCCACCAACCATAAGATAGTGTTGGAAGTCCTGGCCTTGCATTGGCGATCGACCAAGTAACGCTTTCAGATGTATTTTTCCCAAGAAAGCGGGGCGGTTATAACGGCTATATTTTTATAAGCATCGTAGATATACTCCCTGATTGAAAGTTAGATTTTTTATAATAACCAAAACTTCTGATAAAGTCAATTCATAAAAGTCATAATTTAAAGTCATAAAAGTCATATTTGTAAAAATATATTTCGAGAACGAGACAAGATATTAAAGTTAAGTTAAATCATGTATAACTTACAAACATAGGGGTTTTTCGTTGTCCGCTCGCAACGCAATGGGTACTGGGTAATTGGTGAGTGGAAAGCTGTACCTCATCCCTGGCAAGTTGCTATTTTAGAAAAAAAGATGTGCAGAGCGTGTACAAGTAACTTAACACATGAAGCTATGACAGTAGAAGAAGCCATTAATTTCTTAGAGAATTTCGTATACCAACAAACAGGAGAACACCTGAGTCGGTTGCAACAGTCGATAATTCGAGGCGTTGTAGGGGGTTTGACGTACAAAGAAATTCAGCAAAACGATCCGATCGCCCGCGGGTATACAGTGGGCTACCTGGGGCGGTATGTCGGCTACAACTTGTGGAAAGACCTCACCAAGGTACTGAAGGAAGCAGAAATTATTGGACAAGAAGAAAGAGTCGTCGGAGCAAATCTTTGGGACTGCATCATGAGATCTGTACAAAAAGGCACACAACCAGCTAATTCTGTAGATCCCATGTTGCAAAAGCTGCTGCGGATGCGTTACCGAATTAGAGAACATTTGGTGAACACGGAGTACAGCGATACCTATCTGGCTGAAGATGAAAATTTGCCCGATCGCCCTTTCTGCCTCGTCAAGCGCCTGAAAAGCCAGTCTGAGAAGACCAGCCAGTTATTCGATCGAGAAACACGGGTTTTATATCGATTGGGCAAACACGATCGGATACCAGAATTGTTAGCTCGCTTTGAAGAAGATGGATATTTTTATTTAGTCTATCAATTCATCGAAGGGCAACCCTTGTATCAAGAACTAATCGAAGATCAACCGTGGGAAGAATATCAGGTTATCGCTTTGTTGAAAGATATCTTGGAAGTGCTGGTTTTTGTTCACAAACAAGATGTAATTCACCGCGATGTTCACCCTCAAAACTTAATCAGGCGGACATCTGATGGCAAAATTGTATTAATTGACTTTGGGGCAGTTAAAGAAATCAACACTTCACAAAACAGCATCGGTCAAACGAAATCGTGCGGCGGTACTCAGCAAGATTATATTCCCCCCGAACAAGCCATCGGTTCCCCGAAATTGTGCAGCGACATATATGCTGTCGGGATCATCGGGATTCAAGCCTTGACAGGAATGCGCCCGAAACAACTCAGAGTTGATAATTTAGGCAATCTAATCTGGCAGAAAAATGCAATTGTCACCCCGGAGTTGGCTCGCGTTTTAGACCAGATGGTGTTGTACGCTTTCCCCCAGCGTTACCCGTCAGCAACCGAAGCTTTGGAAGCACTTCAAAAGTTGGGAGTTAGTTGACTGTTGTCAGTTGACTGTTGTCAGTTGTCAGTTGACTGTTGTCAGTTGTCAGTTGTCAGTTGACTGTTGTCAGTTGTCAGTTGTCAGTTGACTGTTGTCAGTTGTCAGTTGACTGTTGTCAGTTGACTGTTGTCAGTTGTCAGTTGACTGTTACCAAATTCGACTTTAATATCCCCTCTTTAGTCCCTCTCTGCTGGGACGAAAGTCTGTGTGGTAGCGGTTTCAACCGCCGAGTCTTATCTGTTGTGTCGATCGCATTTCCCACAGCCACAGCAGCCGGTTTACAATCCGATCGATCTTGTTGCAGAGTGATTCATCCGCTACCATTATCCCTCAATGTACTGAGTAAAAACACTCGGTCTTGCCGATGAATCGGGCGCCAATTTCCGAAATCGAAGGAACAACGAACAAGGAACAAGGAATTTTATATTAAACTTTACACAAAAAAAAGTCATTTATTCTGCCGAATGCCTTCTACATAAGAGCCTTCAACTTTCGTTTGACGATATATCTAAAGTTAGATAAAATAATTCATATTTTATGCTTGGCTGCTTTGAGAAAATCTTAAGCAGCTTTGTATAGTGGGCAACAATATCACTAGAGTGTTTATTGTTACCTTAGATACGTAGAAACCAAATAATTAGAGGGATCGAGAAATTGGAAGTTTTTGAACGAGCACAACAACTGCAAACGCCCTCAACCCGAATGGCTGCTGTCCAGTCTTTTGCCAAAAAAGCGAGTATTGCAGTAATGGCGATCGGCTGTACAGTCCTTTTGGGTTGGATATTCGATCTGCAAATGTTAAAAAGCATTCTGCCCGGACTGGTGACGATGAAAGCCAATACTGCGGTCTGCTTTATTTTGGGCGGGTTTTCTCTATTCATCCAACAGATCCGGCGCCCCAAATTAACAGCAAGACAGCCTCACAAAAATCATAAATATTTAATTTTGGGATGTTCATTTTTAATTATATTAATTAGCCTATTAACCCTAGTTCAATATATCTTTAATTTAGACTTAGGCATCGACCAACTGCTATTTAAAGAAAGTTACACCTTGACAATCACCGGAACACCAGGACGCATGGCACCGAATACTGCTGGTGCTTTTTTATTGCTGGGAACAGCGCTGCTGTTGCTGTCAGAACGTCGGCCTAAATACCTGCGGATTCAAATCTTAAGCTGTTCAGCATTTTTAATTGCATTTACGGGTTTGATAGGCTATTTCTACGACAAAGCTTTATTTTACCAAATTGGCAAAAATACAGGCATGGCTTTGCACACCTCCGCAGCATTTATGTTGCTGAGCTTCGGGATTTTATTTGCCAGTCCAGAACGAGGATTGATAGCAGTAATGACGAGCGATCGCGCGGGCGGCATCATGGCGAGGCGCTTGTTGCCACGGGCAATCATTATCCCGCCTGTAGTCGGTTATTTGATCCTATCGGGAGAGCGGTTACAAGCCTACACGCCGGAGGTAGGGATATCGCTGTTAAGCGTATTGAACGTGATTATTTTTACAGTTCTGATTTGGCAGAATGCCAAAACTCTCTGCACCGCAGACCGGAAGCGCTATCGAGCGGAACTGGGACTGAGAAAAGCTAAATCAGACTTAGAAACTCAAGTTGAGAAACGGACTATCCAACTGCAAATCACCAACGAGCAATTGCAGGAGCAAATTTTTGAATCTCAAACAACAAAGCAGGCGCTTCAAAAAAACTACAACCTGTTGATGGCAGTCATTAACAGTACGCCCGAAGCCCTATTTGTAAAAGATATTCAGGGCTGTTACCTAATGCTTAATGCTGCGGGAGCCAGTATAATTGGCAAGTCTGTAGACGACATTATCGGCAGAGATGACAGCGAGTTATTTCCGCCGGAAATTGCGGGCAATATTAGGAAAACCGATCGCCCAATTATGGCAGCGGGAACAACGGAAGCGATCGAAGAAGAGCTGCCAGTTAAAGGAAGTTTAAGGATATTTCTTTCTACAAAAAGTGCTTACCGGGACGGCTTAGGAAAGATCAGCGGTATAGTTAGCATCGCGCGGGATATTACTGAGAGCAAACAAGCCGAAATCGCCAACAGAAGTTTAGCAGCAATTCTGGAAGCAACCCCAGATTTTGTAGGTATCTACAACCTCGAAGGACGCGCCATTTACATCAACAAAGCAGGCAGAAAAATGGTGGGTATAGGCGAAAATGAAGATATATCCAAGCGAAAAGTTGCAGAATTCACGGCAGCCTCAGCCCGCAGCACTTTGAAACAAGCGATCGCCACCGCTGTTTCCGAGGGCTTTTGGAGTGGAGAAACAGCCTTCGTGTCAGCAGCATCGGGACTCGAAATTCCCGTCAGCCAAGTCATCATCTCCCACTCCGCACCGGGTGGCAAACTCGCATACATTTCGACGATCGCCCGCGACATCAGCGATCGCAAACAAGCTGAACAAGCGCTGCAACTGTCTCAAGCTCGTTTTGCCGGCATTGTAGAAATTGCCGACGATGCGATTATTTCCGTGGATGCTGAGCAAAAAATTATCCTGTTCAACCAAGGTGCAGAACGGATTTTTGGCTGGACGGCTGCGGAGGCGATCGGGCAATCCCTGAGCCTGCTGTTGCCCGAAGCTTTTGCCACGAATCATAGTCACCTCGTCAGCAATTTCGGCGGCGGCGTTAAACAAGCCCGAACAATGGGCCACCGCAAAGAAATTTTCGCCCGCCGCCGAGATGGTACGGAATTTCCCGCCGAAGCTTCTATTTCCAAACTCGAAGTGGCAGGGGAAATCATATTCACAGCTATTTTGCGCGATGTGACAGCCAGCCGCCAAGCCGAAGAATCTGTGCGTCTGAGCGAGGAAAGATATCGATCCCTGGCAATGGCCACCGCACAGATGGTTTGGACGACCAACGCTAGCGGAATCTTCGACAAGCCTCAGCCTGATTGGATAGCTTATACGGGCATGAGTTGGAAAGAGAAGGACAACTGGATAGAAGCAGTGCACCCAGAAGACCGCGATCGCACAATACAAGCTTGGATGCGGGCCCTAGAGACACAAAATCTCTACGAAGTCGAGCATCGCTTGCGGGCGGCAGACGGCAGCTACAGACACTTCTGGGTGCGGGGCGTCCCCCTTTTGGCAGCCGACGGCAGCGTTCGCGAGTGGGTGGGAACTCACACCGATATTAGCGATCGAGTCCAAGTTTTGGAAGCACTCAAGCAGTCGGAGGGACAGTATCGAGTGCAAGCAGCCGAGCTCGAAAAAGCTGTCCACGAGTTGCACCAAGCTCAAACTCAACTAATCCAAACCGAAAAAATCTCTTCTCTTGGGCAGCTAGTCGCCGGCGTCGCCCACGAAATTAACAATCCGATTAACTTCATTTACGGCAACATCACCCACGCCAGCCAATACGCCACAGACTTACTCAGTTTGCTCCATCTTTACCAGGAGAAATACCCAAATCCCGTCCCAGAAATTGTAGAAGCAGCCGAAGATATTGAAGTTGATTACTTAATGGAAGACTTTACGAAGATTTTGGAATCAATGAAAGTAGGAGCCGATCGCATCCGCGACTTAGTTGTATCCTTACGCAACTTTTCCAGACTCGACGAATCGCAGATGAAGCGAGTAGATATTCACGAAGGAATCGAAAGCACTTTGCTAATTTTGCAGCACCGCATCAAAGCTAATGTACTTCGTCCCGCTATTGAGATTATCAAAGAATACGGCAATTTTTCAGAAATCGAGTGCTATGTAGGTCAGCTAAATCAAGTATTTATGAATATTTTAGGAAATGCACTCGACGCCCTCGAAGAGTACAACAGCACCCATTCTTCCAAAGAAATATATTCTCGCCACAACCGAATTCGGATTAGCACCAGTGCGAATTCAGACACAGTAACCATTCGGATTGCCGACAACGGGATGGGAATCAATCAAGAAGTTATTGGCAAGTTGTTCGACCCATTTTTTACTACTAAACCCGTTGGCAAAGGCACAGGCTTGGGACTGTCAATCAGCTATCAGATTATAGTTGAAAAACACCGAGGCAAATTGCAGTGTATTTCCACGCCTGGGGAAGGTGCAGAGTTTGTCATCGAGATTCCCATTTGCCAGGAAGTATCAGCGCTGCCTGCCGAAAACACGAAGGAAATGGTCATGAGTCATTAGTCATTAGTTTCAGGGCTGACCCATCGGGGGGGCTAGAAACCCGGTTTCTACGAGTTTTGCGTTTAGTGACGAGAAATATAGCAAGAAACCGGGTTTCTGAGGTAGCGAGTGCATCCAGGACTTGCATTTGGATCTCGCAGTCTGAAAACCTTGATTTTCACGAATGCCGGTACTCTCCCTTTGTCGATCGCCCTAAATCGAAATAATTCTTTACAATAAAAAAGTAACAATCCAATGTACTTAAACAACCTCCCTTAAAAAATGCCTGTAAACCAACTTTCTGCAACAACAGCCTCGACGCAAACACTGACACTCGACTTTGACATAGCCATCGTCGGAGGCGGCATAGTCGGGGCCACCTTAGCCAGCGCCTTAAAAGATTCTGGATTGAAAATCGCTATCATTGAAACCCAACTCCCCCCCGCCGCCGCCGCCAAAAAACAAGCCTATGCAATCACGCTGCTATCAGGAATGATCTTAGAAGGTATCGGCGTGTGGCAGCAAATCTTGCCGCAAATCACCACCTTCGAGCAAATTAGCCTCTGCGACGGCGACTATCCGGGCGTCGTCGAATTCCACCGCCCCGACTTGGGAAATACTGGCAAATTGCCCGTACCAAAAGCAGCTTTAGGTTACGTTGGCGAGCACCGAGTCATGCTGTCAGCTTTGCAAGAATCTTTGGCAAAAAACCCGAATTTTAGTTGGGTTTGTCCGGCGGAAGTAGTCGAGGTAAAATATTTAACCGATTGCGCGGAAATAGAAGTCAAACAAAACGGCGAAACTCGGACAATTCGCACCAAATTATTAGTCGCTGCCGACGGTTCGCGATCGCGCATCCGCACGGAAGCCAACATCAGCACTCGCGGCTGGAAATACTGGCAATCCTGCGTTGCTATCACCATTAAAGCAGAAAAACCGCACAACGATATCGCTTTTGAGCGCTTTTGGCCGAGCGGCCCGATGGGAGTATTACCATTACCTGGGAACCGCTGTCAAGTAGTTTGGACAGCACCCCACGCGGAAGCAAAAGCTTTGCAACAAATGGATGAAAAAGAGTTTTTGACTTTGTTGGAACAGCGCACGGGCGGGCTTTTGGGGCGTTTGGAATTGGAGAGCGATCGCTTTTTGTTTCCGGTGCAGTTAATGCAGAGCGATCGCTACGTTTTGCCCAGATTAGCACTAATTGGCGACGCCGCCCACTGCTGCCATCCCGTGGGCGGCCAGGGATTGAATATGGGTATTCGAGACGCTGGGGCGATCGCCCAAATCTTGCAGCAAGCGCACCAAAAAGGCGAAGACATCGGCGACTTGCGAGTATTGAAACGGTATCACAACTGGCGCAAAAAAGAGAATTTAATCGTGTTAGGATTTACCGATTTTCTAGACAGATTATTTTCTAATACTTGGCTGCCAATTGTAGCATTTCGCCGCTTCGGATTGTGGTGTTTGCGGACAATTCCTCCCGTGAGGTTTTTAGCCTTGCGGCTGATGACTGGTTTAATGGGGCGGCCGCCGGAATTAGCGCAAAATTAGGTTCTTTCATACATCCTGTAGGGGCGGGTTCACCAACCATAATCGCCCCAAACAAACTATCTCAAAAAACCCGCCCAACCCAACCAACAATCATCCGGTTTTGGTGATGTGATGCAAATTTCAGGTTGATGTAGGCGATCAGTGGTGTGGGGGCGGGTTTATATAGATGGTTGGTAATTGTTATGTATTGTTGGTGAACCCGCCCCTACAAAATATCGTACAATACCACCAAAGAAACCGGGTTTTTTCCTCAATCTTTGCAATGTTACGAAGTTGGTCGCAAAAACGCGGTACAATGATCTACTCAGCTCGAACCCAGCCCTGACGGCAATAGAAAAACTATGCAGCCCGAACAAGAACAAGAAATTCTCAACCTGCGCGATCGCCAATTAACTCCCAAACAAATTGCCCGAAAGTTAGGATTGAAAGCATCCGAAGTCAGTACCTTTCTTCAATCTCATGCAGAACAAACAGCCCTCGCTAGCGCCGAAAAAGGAGAGTTATTGCCCGTTGCTCAATGTCTCGTGGATGTAAATTTTGCGAAGGTATTGTTGGGGAATGAAACCTCTGAAACGAGCGGTTTGGGTTTAGTGATGGTTACTCGTTCCAAGGGATACAATCGTTTTGTTGCAGCCTCTTATTTGATCGACTACTGGTGTTTGGGAGTCAAGGATGTCATCCCGCCACGTAACTGCAACGATAGCCAATATAAAAATTTCGTTCACCTTTCTTACTCGCAGTTTGGGAAAGAATACGAGGAGATTAGTTTAGAGCAAGCACAAGCCCTGGTATGGGGTGCGATCGCCTATGCCAAAACATTAGGCTTTGAACCGCATCGCGATTTCGAGCAGTCGAAGGCTCATTTAGGAGAATCAACCAGCGAAATTGGCTTGAAATTCGGTCGCAATGGAAAACCTTGTTATATTGAAGGGCCTCACGATAATACAAGGAAAATTATCAATACGCTTAAAAACTCTGTGGGAGAGGGTAATTTCGATTACTTGTTCGGGATGGGGTAGAAATTGATACGGTTCAGTTAATCCCTAAGAGGTATGAAATCAGCGCTTATATTGCTACACCTGTTGGCAGAGAACTTCTTGTCAGGACTGTTTGGCAGATAGATAAGTATACAGATGTTCCTCGATTGATTACCTTGATTCCGAATTAATTTTAAATATCTTGGTTACAAAAGCGATATGAAATATCAACATCAGGTTCATGGGCAAGAATAATTGAGTTTTATACTAACAATGAAGAACGAGAGTTTTATCGTTTTTATGAGTTGCTAGATGAGTTTTTGCAGCGAGATAGCCATTCAGAAGTAGAGCAAGTTAAGGAAAAAGTTGGTAATGTAATAACTGGATAGTCAATTGTCAAATTCCGGCCACCCGCGCACTATCAAAGAAACCGGGTTTTTTCCAAATCTTTGCAATGTAACGAAGTCTGTCGCAAAAACCCGGTTTCTGGCCACTTTTACTTGTGTAGGTGCGGTTTCAACCGCCGATCGATCAAGGGGGTAACTCACAACCCCGTCGGTGAGTCAGATTAAATCATTTGAAAATTCAGGGGAAGTTGCCTGTGTTGGGGCTATAATCAAGCATTATAAATTTGAAGGTGATTTCCAATGGATGATAGTCGCACTCAAGCTTACTTAACTCTGATTCGTATGCTGTTGGCTTATCCCACCCAGGTAAATGAAATTTTGAACGCCCATCAAGAACTGATAGATGGTGGATTGGTACATACGATGAGGCAAGTAGTAGAACAGCTTACTACCCAAGGAGATGAAAGTGCCGCCGAGTTTTTAAAAGATATAGTAAATCCACTAGCTACTCAGATTGGTGCTGTCACTGTTACCTTTTGTTTTGATTTTTTATTAGAAATATTATCGTTAGTTGAAAAAAGCAAGGGTAATCAAGAAGAATTGTATTCTTTCTTAGAAGGAAAGGAAGATAAATTAAATATAGATTTTCTATACACATTGAAAGTCTATGCAGACAAATATTTAAAAAAACAAGAATTAGAAATACAGCAAGGTCTTGCAAGCATTATTTTTGCTTTTAGCAGATTAATCCAGAAATTTCCGAGAGGTGATCGAGCAATAAATCAAGAAATTGCTCTTACAGGTAATGAGATAGCACTTACAATCTACACCCGCAAAGACTTTCCTAAAGATTGGGTAAGAACTCTTAATAATCTGGCAGTTGTTTACACAGAGCGAATTCGGGGAGCAAAAGCAGAAAACATTGAAATGGCAATAAAATATTGTCAAGCTGCCTTAGAAGTCTGCGGTCTAAAAGTTTATCCTGAACTCTGGGCGGCAATTCAAATGAATTTAGGAATTGCTTACCTATACAGAATTAAAGAGTCAACAACAGAAAACATTGAAAAAGCAATCAAAAGTTACGAAGCCGCCTCAGAATTCTATACCCGCGAGCGAGATGACTATGAATGGGCAAGAATTCAGCATAATTTGGGGGAGATTTACACGGATAGACTGCGGGGAGAGAAGGCAGATAATATGGAAAAAGCTATTAAATACTATCTAGCTGCGTTAAAAATTCGTACCCGTGAAAAATACAAGCGGGTATGGGCAATGACTCAGCTTAGTCTAGGTCGTACTTACCATTTCAGACTCCGTGAGTATAAAGCAGAAAATATTGAACGGGCGATCAAATGTTACGAAGCTGCGTTAGAGTTTTATACTTTCAAGACCGATCCCGAACAATGGGCAAAAACCAAAGAAAATTTAGGACTTGCATACTCAGACAGAATTCAAGAAAATAAAGAAGAAAATATAGAGAAGGCAATCAGCTATTACAACGAAGCTTTAAAAGTCTGGACTATTGAGGCTAACCCTGAAAAATGGGCAGACTGTCACAATGGTTTGGCAATTGCTTATTTAAACAGAATTCAACAAAGTAAAGAAGAAAATATTGAACAAGCAATTAAATGCTGCAATACTGCTTTACAAGTTCATAGTTATGAGAATAATCCCAAAGCATGGGCATTCGCTATGAGCAATTTAGGAGTAGCATATAGTCATAAAATCAGGGATAACAAAACCAATAATTTAGAGAGAGCAGTCGAAAAGTTTAATTTAGCTACAAGAGTATTAACTACTAAAGAATTTCCCTATTATTGGGCAGGAATTAAATTAAACTTAGGGAGGGTTTATGGGCAATTACAACAAATTGATCCAATGATTGAATGTTTTAATTTAGCCCTAGAAATCTATACCCCCACATCCTTTCCAAGAGAATGCTTTAACTTATGGGAATTGATGGGTAGATTTACTTTTGATAATCAACAATGGAGAGCAGCTTGGCAAAGTTACTCCACTGCAATAACCGCAGTCGAACAAAGTCGCGAATGGACAACCAACGAAGCAGCCCGTCAAGAAATCCAACTAAACGCCCTTGATGTCTATATCAAAATGGTGCAAGCCTGCATCAATGACGGACAAATCGAAAAAGCCCTCGAAACCGTCGAACGCAGTAAATCCCGTAACTTAGTCGAACTACTAGCAAATTCCGAACTTGAACCCAAAGGCGCTAGCGATTCACTCAAACAGGAATTACGCAGGCTAAGAGGAACCATCTCATCAATACGGCAATTACTAGCCCAGGCAGATAATAACACCACTTTTAATCGCGATAGTTTCCAGGGATTTCGTAGCAGCGAAACATCCAGCTACAACCGCGAGTATATCGCCCAACAGCGCGAACTCCTGCAAGAATATCAGCGCCAACTCGATGAAATTCTCGCCAAGTGTCAGGAACGAGATCCCGCCTTCACCCTCACTCAACAAGTCAAACCTATTACCGTTGCCGAAATCCGCGATTTGATTGACTCCCACACCGCTATATTAGAGTGGTATATTGGCACTGACAGTTTCCAAATATTCATCGTCACTCAGTCAAATTTGGAAGTTGTGCAGTTTGACAAAGCCGAATTAGAAAAGCTGGAAGCGTGGAATCAGCAGTATCTCGAAGCTTTATTTAACGACACCAAAACCTGGCGAAAAAATCTTTCCGAGTCGCTGAGTAGTCTTTCCCAGATATTGCGCCTCGATGAAATTCTCAATCGTCCCGCCCTAGCCAATTGTGACTCCCTGATTTTAGTTCCCCACCGCTATTTGCATCTATTCCCCCTTCATGCGTTATCTGTTAGCCAACAAACTTGGAAGCGATTTAACCCAGAAACTCCGCATCTCCAACCCCCCGCCAACCCTTGTCTGCTAGATTGCTTCAAAAAAGGCGTGCGCTACGCCCCCAGTTGTCAACTCCTGCAACGGGTACAGCAACGAGAACGCCCACCCGCCGCTACCCGCACCCTTTTTGCCATCCAAAACCCTACCGAAGACCTTGCCTACACTGATATAGAAGTAGAAGTCATCAAACAGGCCTTTACACCCGCCGACATTTTAAGCAAACAACAAGCCACCAAAACCGCCCTCATCGACAACCTGGAAACCCTCGCCAAAGCGCACTACGTCCACTTCTCCTGTCACGGTTCCTTTGATTTCCAGACACCCCTAATTTCATCCCTAATCCTAGCAGGAGCGATAGAATCAACAGACTCACCCACCCCCACCGGGCAAAAATCCCTCCGATTGCGTTCCGGGGGACAAGCCAACCCCGCCAAATGCCTAACTCTGCAAGACATTTTTGCTACACTGAACTTACCTAAATGTCGCCTCGTCACCCTCTCCGCTTGCGAAACAGGGTTGACAGACACAACCAAGCAGAGTGATGACTGTATTGGCTTGGCTACAGGCTTTTTGTATGCTGGTAGTCAGGGGGTACTGTCCAGTTTATGGTCAGTCAATGACTTGGCGACGGCGTTTTTGATGATTAAATTCTATGAAAATCTGGCAACCGCTGATATGGCAATAGCCCTCAATACTGCCCAAATTTGGCTGCGAGATGCCACTAAAGAAGATTTGCAAACATGGACAAAGCAACTTCCCTTGAATCCCACCCAAAAACTTATACAGTTACCCGCGTTATTTAATAAGATGGAAGCTAACACTAAGCCTTTTCAATCGCCTGACTATTGGGCAGCTTTCTGTGCCGTAGGTCAATAGGAGTCTATAAATGTCATTTGCAGAAGACAACATTAGAGCATTTCAACAGTTAATTACTACCGAGCCTCAATTATTTTCTAAACACGAGGCTGAATTACACCAGCTAGGTGCTACTCTGTCCGATGATATCGAGAAAATATCTGATGATGTCTCAAATTGGTGTGCTTGTGAAAGTCGCCCTCAAATACTTGAGGCTTTAATAAAGTTGCATGATGAGGTTGATAATAATCGCTTTCCAGGAACAACCAAACCGATAGCTCCACCACCCCCACCACCTCCAAAACTTTCCAGAGAAACGCTATTAAATGCCATCCAAGAAAGTTTCCCCAACCAGTCAAAATAGCACTCAGGGTATAGGTGATGAACAATCCTGAATTGACAGGCAAACTTGCCAACCCAAAACTCACGCTGTTTGCCTTTCATTTGTGCAACAACCTTGCAAAAGGCGATAAACAACCTGTAGACAAAGCAGATCATTTATGGCAGAAATGCGCTGCTTTGGGACACCTGCTGCAAACAAATCCGCAGCTCGATTCTTTACCAGAAAAGCTGAGCAATAGAAACACCCAAAATACCCAACAGAGCGACCATCTTGAACTTTACCAGTCAGATGGCGATAGATTTGTGTCATTTACAACTGTTAGCCAACCGGACAAACTGCCCCTAACAGGTCTAATTTACCCGCTGCAACTTCATGACACTTACGCACTTGACTTCAGCCTATTTTCCCCGAATTTAACAGTAGAAATCAACCAACTGAGCAACCTAAATTTTCAAGGTTGTCTGCTACCTTGCGAAATCCAAGCATCACTGGGACAAACCCTAGTATTATTTGCCAAACCTGTTGATTTTGCTGGCAATCATCAAGATTTAGCAGTAGCTTGTGTAGACGCTTTGTTTCAAAATTCAGAACTTAAACAACCAAAACCATATTTCATCGGTGAAGGCAAACTTCTAGGTAGTCCCATTTTTGAATTTGACAACAGTCAAGAATATCCGAGATTAAAGTGTCATATCCTAGTCTGGTTAGATACTGATGAAAAAACTTCAGAGATAGAAGCATCCGGCAATTATTACCGTCCGCTGATCAATTTGTTATGCTGCCGCAGTAAAATCCTTTATGTCTATTACCAAGCGCATCGGTGCAACGAGGAAGCAAGAAAACTGTACAGTCAATTAGAGGAAAAAGTAGAAGAATTTAGCCGTTTGAAATCAGATAGAGAGCAACGTCTGGAACAACTAGAAGGCTGGCTGACAGAACTCCCTAAAATCGGATTGAATTATGCGCGGTATTTGCGAGATATAGAACTTCACCAGATTGCAATTGAAACGAATGCTAAAAACTATAGTCATTGGCTCAAAAAACTTAGCGATTGCAGCGTAGAAGAAATCGATAACTTAGATTTTTTACAAGAATTTATTGACGGGAGTTGCAAGACTTTTCGGCAACAGATTAAACTGAATATGAGTTATCTTACCGCAGGAAAGGAATTATTTCAACAGATGATTGAAACAATCCGAGGCATTGTGGAAGTTGATGCTCAAAAACTACAGGTAGAGTATGAGCAAAATGAAAGAGATAGCGATCGCAATTTACAAATTACCATAGCCGTTATCGGTGTGGGTATAGGCGTTGCGGGGGTTGTTTCCAGCAGCTACACCTTGGCTGTAGACAAACCTTGGGCATCACCCTCTTTCCAGCATCCTCTGCCGCTTCATCCTTTCTTTAGTGCCGTTATAATTAGTTGCTTGTGCGGTGGAGTCTTGGGAGGGCTTGCTTTGCTGACTGCTCGTAAAGTGCTAAAATCATCATCCGATAGGCAAAGTGTATCTGGTTCCCAAAGTCAACCAGTTAATCCTGTTTTGCAGGAAGCGGAAGAAGTGCGATCGACCAGAGATACAGAAGTTCGATAAGATAGAATTAGGTTCGCCACTGATTAAGCCAGCGAACTTGCCCTTTCCAGTCAGCAGCTTGTGTTTCTGAAAGCAGGCGATCGAGCGAAGCAATTAGACTAGATAATGTCCAACTGTTTTGAGCAGCCAAAATGATGCCACCATGTTCGGGATAACGCTGAGCTAAAACCTGAAAATCCCGGATATTAAACGTAAAAATACACCGCCCTCGCGCTGTTGCTTCTAGCAATTGAGCCTCATCGCTAGCATCTAAAGCCATCCACTCAGTCGATGTCCGAGTGACATCGTGACTGCGAGATAAAAGGGCGGCTTGCAAAGCTTTAATAGAGGTATCGGCATCTAGATGCAATAGCGGTTTAGACATTAGCAGCTTCGATAATTTGCTCAGCGGCAATAGATGCGTCTATTTCTTGATGGTGAGCCGCATAAAAAGCGAGAACATCGTTCACTCGATCTTCTCTTAAGTCATACTCAGTGGCAATTTGGTTTGGAGAAAAACCCCATTTCTGCGCTGCGATGACTACTGTTTGCACCCGCAACCGAGTGCCGCGCAAAACGGGAACTCGTTCGCCGCTAGCGCCGCGCACATAGGTGATTTCAGGAAAAGCCGGATCGTCATACCGCTGGTTGAGGGTAGCGACTTTTTCGGCTACAGCCCAGAGGATAAACTGATCGAAGGAAATCCCTTGGAGTGTTGCCAATTTTTCAGCTTCTTGCTGTAACTGAACGGGTAAGTTTAAGGCGTAGGATGTCATCGATCTAACTTCCGTTTGCTAATATAATTTCATCGGTTCATTCTTTAACAACTTCCATCAACTCCTCAATCAAAACATCGAGGGTGCGAGCTATCTTTTGAATGGATGTGATATCAACCGTTGCTAGTCCTTCCGATCGCGCATAGTGCCTGACTGTGCTGTACGGAACCTCGGATCGATCGGCAACATCCTTTAGCGTCCATCCTTTTTCGTCAGCCAACTCTCGGATTCGGAACCTAACTAACCCCATTCTACTTGACAAACGATAAGTATCTATGTTTCTAATTCAAACACAATAGTCGATCGACAGTTACACAGTATTTTGTATGGTGCGGATCTGTCAGAAGTTCGATCGCACTTAAAGATATCTGATGAATCCGCACCCGATGGTACTCGCGCACAATCAAAGAAACCGGGTTTTTTCCCAAATCTTCGCACCGTAACAAAGTATCTCGCAAAAACCCGGTTTCTGCCCACCCACCCATCAAATATAAAACAACTGCCGACAGCCAAAACCGTCAACAGTTGTTTTATATATTCAATGCGGATGGCGAGACTCGAACTCGCAAGGACATATTGCCACACGCACCTCAAGCGTGCGCGTATACCAATTCCGCCACATCCGCTCTTTCTAGCACTCTCTGGGATTTTTGCGTTACCAGTTAAAGATTCACAGGTTGAGGTTCCTGACATTTAACTTGTGACTTGCCCTTTGAGACCGCCGATTTACAATCATAGCACCACTACCAGCAAAATGTAAAATAAATTTTTGTGAACAATTTCTGGAAAACGATTATCCAGAACATACCGAAAGGCATTATTGTACAGAATATTGAGTGAATTAAGCAGCGAAGATGGGGTTCTCGAAAATTTTAATCGCTAATCGGGGAGAAATAGCTCTCCGCATATTGCGGACCTGCGAGGAAATGGGGATTGCCACGGTCGCCGTACACTCCACCGTAGATAAACACGCCCTGCACGTCCAGTTGGCAGACGAAGCCGTTTGCATCGGCCCCCCCACCAGCAGCAAAAGCTATTTAAACATCCCCAACATCATCGCGGCTGCCCTGACGCGCAACGCAGCAGCCATTCACCCCGGTTACGGCTTCCTCGCCGAAAACGCCCGATTTGCCGAAATCTGCGCCGACCATCAAATTACCTTCATCGGCCCGTCTCCGGCAGCGATGCGGGCGATGGGCGATAAATCCACCGCCAAAGAAACTATGCAGCGGGTGAAAGTCCCCACAGTACCCGGTAGCGACGGATTGCTGGCGGACGATCGCGAAGCTTTGTCGATCGCCCGCGACATCGGCTATCCTGTGATGATCAAAGCCACCGCCGGCGGTGGAGGCCGCGGCATGAGGCTAGTTAGAGAAGCCTCTGAACTCCCCAAACTATTCTCAGCAGCCCAAGGCGAAGCCGACGCAGCCTTCGGCAACCCCGGACTTTACCTCGAAAAATTCATCGAAAAACCCCGGCACATCGAAATCCAAATCCTCGCCGACAACTACGGTAACGTCATCCACCTCGGCGAAAGAGATTGTTCGATTCAGCGCCGACACCAGAAACTCCTCGAAGAAGCCCCCAGCCCAGCCCTCAGCCAGAAACTGCGAGATCAAATGGGTCACGCCGCCATTGCCGCTGCCAAATCCATCAACTACACGGGTGCGGGCACTGTCGAATTTCTGCTTGACAAATCAGGCAAATTCTACTTCATGGAAATGAACACTCGCATCCAAGTAGAACATCCCGTCACCGAGATGATTACAGGCCTCGACTTGATAGCCGAACAAATCCGCATCGCCCAGGGAGAAAAACTGCAAATCAAGCAAAACCAAGTAATTCTCAACGGCCACGCCATCGAGTGCCGTATCAACGCCGAAGATCCCGATCGCAACTTCCGCCCGCACCCCGGCATAATCAGCGGTTATTTGCCTCCCGGTGGCCCCGGCGTGCGGATGGACTCTCACGTCTACACCGATTACGAAATACCCGCTTACTACGATTCTTTAATCGGTAAAGTAATTGTATGGGGGCGCGATCGACCGACAGCCATCCGCAGGATGAAACGGGCATTGCGGGAATGTGCTATCACTGGCGTTCCTACCACCCTCAGCTTCCACCAAAAAATCCTCGATTCCCCCGAGTTTCTCAGCGGCGAAGTTTACACGAATTTCGTCGAACAGTTCTTGAACCAAAACAGTCATTAGTCAGTTGGCAGTTGGCAGTTGGCAGTTGGCAGTGAACCGCCAACAGTCAACAGTCAACAGTCAACAGTCAACCATCAACCGCCAACTTCTACATCATCATTGTCAGCAGCCCTTGCTGACCGAGAATCATTTCTCGCAGCAAGCTACAGATACCCACCCAAATAATCGGCGTAATGTCCACCCCGCCGATCGGCGGTACAATCTTTCTAGTTACAGCTAAAAAAGGTTCCGTCGGCCAAGCAACCAGACTCAACGGCAACTTGCTCAGGTTCACCTCGGGATACCAAGTCAGGACGATCCGAAAAATAAACAGCAAGGTCATCACGACTAGGACAGAGCCCAGAATCCAACTTGCAACGGTAATACCAGTCATGGGTCTTATCTCGAAATTTTAAGTTTTGTTAAGTCTGCTATTCAGAATTTTAACCGTTTCACAGGTGCGATCGAAAGTATAAAATTAATAAAAATCAAATTGTTGTAACAAAGGCTTGGAATCTATGACTCCTTCTCTCGCGAACTTTTTGTACAGCCTGCTGGTGGGCGTGGTGGTAGTAGTGCTTCCAGCAACGATCGCCCTGATCTTCATCAGCCAAAAAGACAAAATCAAGCGCACCTAAAAAGTCAGCGGGTTTCTAAGTCCGGCGCTGCAAGTCAATTGTGGGCTACAAGTCGGGCATTTCCCCGATCCGAGAAACCTCGGCTGCCAGCAACTGTCAAGGCAAAACCTTCAGTTGACTGCCAAGCTGAGGTTTTTTCCCGTTAAACTCATTATTATACTCACTTCCCAAGCTGAAACCCTGACCGGACGCTGCCCCAGAAAGCACAGTCGGGCTGACAGACTTAATGATAGATGTAAAATCTAACTCGCTAACATAGGAAAGACATAGGAGATAGGCTAATGGTCAATTTAGGATTGAACTGGAGCAGCCTGTTAGGGATTATCCTAGCAGTAGCAGGGGCAGGACTGTATTTTCTGCGATCGTGGCGTCCCAAACTAGCCCGAGACCACGATATTTTTTTTGCAGCAGTCGGCTTGCTGTGCGGCGGTATTTTGTTATTTCAAGGATGGCGGCTTGACCCAATTCTGGCCTTCGGTCAATTTCTGCTGACTGGTTCCGCCATATTTTTTGCAGCAGAAAGCATTAAACTGCGAGGAGCGACCACAGCCCAAGCCAAAACTCGCGCCCAATACGTAGATGAAGAGCGACCGGTCAGCAACGCTTACGGTTACGACGGCTATGATTCTGAAATGGAACAGCTAGAACCAGAGGAAGACTATCCGCCGCGTCCCCGGATTAGAGGCAGCCAAGACTACCGTTCCTCTCGGGAAGCCTACGACGACGAACCCCGCCGCCGCCCCTCGAATCGCAACGGCAGCGTTAATACCGGACGGCCCGACTCGCCCGATCGAGCCTCGCGCAAACGTCCCTCTCGCCCAGAAGCCCCGCCTGCCCAAGAGTCTGACAACTGGGACGTTTCAGACAACCCCGAAGAAAGACCGACCCGCAGCCGCAGCAATCGCCCCCCTGCTTCGGAAAACCGCAGTTCCGATACGCCGCCGAGAACCAAAAAACCCCGTCCTACGGAATCATCCAGGTCTCGCCCCAGCAACCGCGACGTGGAAGCACCCCCGTCAGATTACGTGGAGTATCGACCTGTAGAATACCCGGAAGACCAACCGGATAATTCCCCCAGTTTCGACAAATAGGCAAACACTAAGTAGATGGGTGAAACTAAACTTTTCTCGTGCCCGCAGGCAAAAAAATAAGTTGCGTTTATTGATGCCCATCTACTTATTCTTCAGATATTAAACTTCTTAAAAAGACTCTAAATTGCGAATTTGAAACCGCAGAAAGACGCAGATATACACAGATATAAGCTAATTTTTGTATAAATAAACAATCTTAACATACCGAATCTGTGGAACTAATCGACAGCATCATAATCTAAATATAAAATCCCAAATATTAAATCAGCAAGATGCCATTACTCGAAATAGGAGATCCGGCTCCCTGGTTTTCGGTTCCTTCTACAAATAACCCCTTATTTCATTTCCCGACTGTTGGTGGCAGGCGAGTCGTGCTGTTTTTCTTTGCCAGCACAGCTTTTGAACAAATCCAAGTTATCCTCAAAAGCTTTCAAGAGCTTTCAGAAGAATTCCGAAGCTTGCAAGTACCGAGGTTCGGAGTCAGCGTTGACCCAGCAGACAAAGAACAAAACAGACCGACAACAATTGCTCCGTCATTCCTTTTTTTCTGGGACTTGGATAAAAAAGTCAGTCAGCAGTACGGTGTTTTCCGAGATGTCGAAGAAAATGGAGTTGCCGGAGTTCACTATGCACCACAAACTTTTGTTCTCAACGAAAACCTTCAGGTAATTAATATTTTGCCGATGGGCGAACCGCACCAACACGCCCAGCAAGTATTAGATTTTCTCAAAACTTTGCCCCCAATTGAGGAAGCCCGAGCAGCAACTCGCCACGCCCCGGTGTTGGTAATTCCTAACGTTTTGGACAAAGCCTTTTGCGGCAGTTTAATCGATATGTACAAAGCTAATGGTGGCAGTCCTTCCGGCTTTATGAGGCAAGTGGAGGGGAAAACTGTTGGCATTCACGACGAGAATTTCAAGAAGCGCCGAGATTTCTTTATTGAAGACCCAAAGTTGCAAAAGCGATTGAATACGATTATTCTGCGTCGGGTGCGGCCGGAAGTAGAAAAAGCTTTTCAGTTTACAATCACTAGGTTTGAGCGGTATTTGGTGGGCTGTTACGATGCTGACAGCGGCGGTTATTTTCGCCCGCACCGCGACAACACTAGCAAAGCTACGCTGCACCGCAGGTTTGCAATGACACTAAACTTGAATGTGGGAGAGTACACGGGGGGATTTTTACGGTTTCCAGAGTACGCGCCGCACGGTTATAAAGGGGATTGTGGCACGGCGATTATTTTTTCGTGTTCTTTGCTGCATGAAGCGACGCCGGTGATTAGCGGCCAGCGTTTTGCTTTGCTGTCTTTTTTCTACGGCAATGAGGATGCCGAGGTACGACAAGCTAATTTGAAGTATTTAGCTGCTGATTCAGATTCCCGAATTGGAGAACCGGCGTGAGGAATGTCACTACCGTGGTGCAAGTCCTAAAATAATTAGAGAAGGTAGTTAGCGGTTAGCCACAAAACCTAATTCCTAGCTACCGATCGCTAAATACTAAATCGATCGCCATGAATTTCAAACTTCTAAGTTTAGCAGTATCGGGAATTTTAACGGTTGGGGTTGCAGCCAGCGCTGCTACGGTTGTTACGACATCCCCTGTGCGGCAATCAACAGATTTAACGGAATTTAATTCGGTACATTCCCAGGGTGCGATCGCCCAAAGTGTCGAAGAACAAACCAATATTCGAGTCTACGAAAAGGCTAGTCCGGCGGTTGTTACAGTCGATACAGATAAATCTAACGGCAGCGGCACAATTATCAGCCCCGACGGCATGGTGTTAACTAACGCCCACGTTGTTTCGGCAGGCGGTACCGTCAATATCATTTTGTCAGACGGCAGAAAACTTGTCGCTGATGTCATCGGATTCGGCGAAGAAGGTCTAGACTTAGCCGTAGTGAAAATTCGCGGTCAAAACAATTTGCCCACCATTCCTTTAGCCCGTCCAGGTTCGGTGAAAGTCGGGCAACAAGCATTTGCGATCGGCAATCCCTTCGGTCAATTTCAAGGTACTTTGACAGTCGGAATCGTCAGCCGCATCGACCAGCAGCGGGGCTTAATTCAAACCGACGCCGCCATCAATCCCGGCAATTCAGGAGGCCCTCTGCTCAACAGTTCAGGAGAATTAATCGGCGTCAATACTTCTATTTTTACTCGCGGTCGGGGCGGTGGCAGTATCGGTATCGGTTTTGCAATTTCCGCAGACAAATTACCTGCTTTCCTGACAGCGGTGCGAGAAGGGCGAGCTCCCCGCGTGGCTCAAGCCCGATCGCCCTTTGGTGGCAACAAATCACCTCAAAAAGTTGCGTTAAACGGGCCCGCCCTCAGCGGCCTCCTCACCGACAAGTCTAGCGTTCTGCCCACCGACAACAGCTTTTTTGATCTCTACTCATTTGAGGGAAAAGCGGGGCAGCAAATAACAATAGAAATGAAAAGTCAAGAAATTGACCCTTATTTAATTTTGCTCGGCCCCAACCAGCGCGAAATCGCGCAAGACGATGACGGGGCCGGGAATAAAAACGCCAGAATTACAGTCAGGCTGCCAGCAGACGGGACTTACACGTTAGTTGCAAATTCCTACCAAGCTAAGCAGTCAGGGGCTTATACGTTAGAACTGAAAGCGAGTGCTCCTACCGCGCCTTCTCGGGCGATTTTGCAAGAAGAAGGTGCTTTAGTCGCAGGCGGCCCAGTATTGCCGTCTGACAACAGTCTGTATCGAGAGTATACTTTTGAAGGTCGATCGGGTCAGTCTGTAGCCATTTCCCTCGAAAGTACAGATTTCGATCCCTATGTGGCTATCTTTGGTCCTAACGGCCGATTAGTGGCAGAAAATGACGATGGGAGCGATTCGACTAAAAATTCGTTTCTGACCGTTACTTTGCCCGCTACGGGTCGCTATCGCGTAATTGTCAATGCTTACGATGCTTCGGGCAGGGGTCGTTACACTCTAACTGTCCGGTGAAAATGGGGGAAAAGGTAATGGGTAATCGGGAATTGGTAATTGGTCGAATTATTCTGCTTCCTGCTTCCTGCTTCCGTGCATCCATTAAATCTTGTACAGTGCTCGCTACCAAACTTCCTTCTTCCATCCGTTAAATCCTTTACACTCATCCGTTGCCGAACTTCCTTCTTCCATCCGTTAAATCCTTTACACTCATCCGTTGCCGAACTTCCTTCTTCCATCCGTTAAATCCGTTACATAATCCGTTGCCGAACTTCCTTCTTCGTTGCAAACCGAGGTAATTCATGCGTCAAGTTAGATTTTGGGCGATCGCGCCAATTGCTCTGGTAGCTACTTTTTCTGGCAAGCCGAATCTCTCGCTGCCAGTTTCAAATTCAAGTGGAGTTGCTAACACCAGTTCCACCCTCATTTCAGCAGAATTTCCTCAAAATTTAACTGATGCGAAGCCTGCTGACAAGGGTGTTTTAGCTCAAGCAAGTCCCAGCCCGTCGCCATCACCACAAAGTTCGCCAACTCAGAGCCCAACTGTAGAACCTCCGCCGAGTCCTGATGCGGGTTCATCTAAAATAATTTTAGAGCAAAACGGAGAACTCAGCCCTGCTAAGTCTTCTGTACTGCCCTCAGACAGCAGTTTGTACGACGAGTATACCTTTGAAGGCACTCAGGGTCAAAAAGTGATTATTACCGTAGAAAGTACCGAGTTTGATACTTATCTCGCTATTTTCAACTCCCAGGGCGAGCTACTTGGAGAAAATGATGATGCAACGCAGCAAAATTCCAATTCAGAGATTTCTGTTACCTTGTCTGCGAACGGTCGCTATCGCGTCATTGTCAATGCTTACGATCCGCCTCCAAAAGGTAGAGGCAAGTACAGTTTGACCGTCCGTGAAACAACTGGAAATTAGTTTGAACGAAACTTGGGAGTCAGGGCACGGCAATGCCGTGTCCCTATAATTCAAGGACGATCGCACTACAAGCAACTACTATTAACTTAGGTAAATTCATGTGTTATCTGCCATTATAAGTTTGAGGCTCTTGTATCTCTAATTTGTCGAGCTTAGTCATATTTGTGCTCTGAGTCATATTCGTTATCTGATTTTGCTGATTTCCACACACAGATAGACTCGGGCTTGAGAGGGCAAATTCTGGCAGCGATCGGATTTAGGCTCAGATCGAGAACGGTCAATTTAGTCAAAGATTTTAGCAGTATGATGTCACGGATCTGATTGTTGTAGAGTTTTAACTCCTTCAGGTTAGTCAAAGATGTTAACGGTTTGATGTCACGGATCTGATTGTCGCCGAGGTGGAGCTGTGTCAGGTTGGTCAAAGATGTTAACGGTTTGATGTCGCTGATTTCATTTATGTACAGTTTTAGCTCCTTCAGGTTAGTCAAAGATGTTAACGGTTTGATGTCCCTGATTTTATTTCCGCTAAGGGAGACTGAAGTCAGGTTAGTCAAGGATTCTAGCGGTTTGATGTCGCTAATTTGATTTCCTTCGAGTTCGAGAATAGTCAGGTTGGTCAAGGATTCTAGCGGTTTGATGTCCCTGATAGAATTGTTTCCCAGATAGAGAACAGTCAGGTTAGTCAATGATTCTAGCGGTTTGATGTCCCTGATTTCACGAAACCTGATGTCTAATTTTGTGAGACTGAAAAGTTCTAAATCGGCCTCATCGCACTCAGTAGTTTCAGCTTTCTGCAACAACACCTTAACAGTATGTTTAGCTTCAGGACTCAAATCAGCCTTTTCGCACCAATCAGCAAATGTTCGTCCGCCCAAGGGCGGTTTCCTCTTTGGAATTGGTTGATGGAATTCCAGAAAAGTCAGATTAGTCAAAGATTCTAGCGGTTTGATGTCCTTTATTTTATTGTTGTTTAGTTCGAGTTCCTTCAGGTTAGTCAAAGATGCTAACGGTTTGATATCGGTAATTTTATTCAAGCTGAGGTTGAGTTCCTTCAGGTTAGCCAAGGATTCTAGCGGTTTGATATCGCTGATTTTATTTCCGTTGAGGACGAGCTTTGTTAGTTTAGTCAAGGATTCTAGCGGTTTGATGTCGCCGATTTTATTGTCGCTCAGATCGAGTTCCATTAGCGACATCAAAGATGTTAGCGGTTTGATGTCGCTGATTTTATTGCTGCTGAGGTCTAGCTGTGTCAGTTTAGTCAAGGATTCTAGCGGTTTGATGTCGTTGATTTTATTACCACCAATTTGCAGTTTCCCGAGACTCGAAAGTTTCCGATCAGTCGATGATTTTAATGGTTTAATGCCGCCCAGAAGATTGTTGCTGAGGTTGAGCTGTGTCAGCGACATCAAAGATGCTAGCGGTTTGATGTCGTCTATAAAATTGCCGTTGAGTTCGATCACACTCAGTTTAGTCAAATATTTTAACGCTTTGATGTCGCTGATTCTATTCCCGCCGAGGTGAAGCACCGTCAGGTTTGTTAAAGATTTTAGCGCTTGGATATCGCTGATTTCATTGCTAGTGAGGTCGAGTTCTGTCAGGTTAGTCAAGGATTCTAGCGGTTTGATGTCGCTAATTTTATTGTAGCCCAGATCGATATCCTTCAAGTTAGTCAAGGATGTTAGCGGTTTAATATCGCTGATTTCATTGCTGCGGAGGTTGAGTTCCGCGAGACCAAAAAGTTTTCGATCGGCCTCATCGCACTCAGTAGTGCCTGATTTCTGTAACATCACCTCAACAGTATGTTTAGCTTCCACACTCAAATTAGCCTTTTTTCGACACCAATCAGCAAATGTTTGTCCGCTGTTGGACGATCGCGGTTCGGAGATTAAGGTGGAATGTTCATTTCCGCATGATGCTAGGACGATCGCACTACAAGCAACTACTATCAACTTTGGTAAATTCATATGTTTGTATGCAACTATAAATGTTATAATCCTGCATCTATAAATTTACAATCTGTATTTTAAATAACTCTTAAAAATAGAAGGGAAGCTGAAATCTCAATAATTTTTCAGCTTCCTTTTTTGCTTATGCTTAATTCAGATTAATTTAACGCAGACCCAGCCAGGTAAAAAAATCCTGACGGGTGAAGAATTCTAGCAGCAAAAGTCCCACGAACCCCACCATCGCAAATCGTCCGTTGATTTGTTCGGCGTAGGCATTCCACCCAAAGGCTGGTTCTGGTTTTGGGGTATTTGGGGTTGTCGGTTTTGGGGATGGAGGAGTTTGAGCAGTCATTTAAAAGTTTTAAGTTTCGAGTTTTGAGTGATGATTTTGGGGAAGCTTTGCGATCGCACAACTTGTAATTTACCAGGAAATTGACAGCCGATCGCTAATCTGCTGACTTTTCTAAACTTTGAACCGATTCGATCAGATTTCGCACGGTTTCAGTACCTTCAGAAGGCTCAAAAAACAGCGGGAACTTGCCGCGAGCGATCATTCTCAAACCCAACGGGCCCAGACTCAGCAAACCTTTAACGTCGCGGAAGTAGTTTCCTACTACTTCGATGCCAAATTTGCGCTCGTCTATCCAGCCGCCTTCTTTGACGAGATCGATTAAGACTTTGCGGTGGCGGATTGATCGACTGGCTTGGTCGTCTTTGCGATCGAGAATCTCTTGCTTAATCTTACCAATTTGATCCATCGGCGCAACTTCCATCGGACAAACCGAGTTGCAGTAGTAACAGCGAGTGCATCCCCAGACGCCTGCGGTGCCTTCGTTGTATTTTTCCAGTCGATTTTCGGTTTCGCTATCGCGGGAGTCGGCGATCGTGCGGTAAGCTTTGGCAAGAGCGTGGGGGCCGACAAATTCCGGGTTGACTTCGCGGGCGTTGCACTCAGAATAGCAAGCACCACAGAGGATGCAGTTGCCCGTTTGGTCGAGTTTCGATCGCTCTTGTGGAGTTTGCAGAAATTCGCGTTCTGGAATTGCTCGCGAGGCTGTGCTGACATAGGGTTCAACTGCTTCTAGGTTGTCCCAAAAACTGGTCATGTCAACAACCAAATCTTTAATAACCGGCATATTTCCCATTGGGGCGACGGTGATTTCTGGGATGAAATCAATAGGCATTTCTGCTGAGCTGGAATCAGCTATTTTTTGCAGTCTTGCAAGTTCACTGGCCACATTTTCTTTGCAAGCTAATGCCGATCGACCGTTAATTCGCATAGAACAACTGCCGCAAATTGTATTGCGGCAATTTTTGCGAAAAGCTAAAGTCCCGTCGTGTTCCCATTTAATACTGTTGAGGCAGTCTAGGATGGTATTGCTCTCTTCCACATCTAGGGTGTAAGTGTGCACCCGGGGAGCCTCGTTTTGATTTTGGCGCACTACGTTAAAGCGGACTTTCATATTTTGAGTAAGGAATTTAGTTTCTATTTTAAGCTGACTTTTCTGCTTCTCTAGAAAGCTATTATTTTTTTAACACCTACCTAAAGTAAGAGATTTAACCACTTTTATTATTGCTTAATAAGAGGCAATAAGTCCAAAGTCATAAATTCTAAATGATAACTTTTTTAAGCGGATTGTGGGAGATATTAATTGGAGATAAAAGTAATTAATCGCTGCAATTCGCTAGTCGGAGGTGCGTGATGTCCAGCTTGTTTGTATTAACTTTTATGTTTTCCACACCGGCTTTTTGTCTGGGTCTGCTAAATCCTCAATGGGTGGGACAGGGAACTCGCCAGCGATCGGCTGCCTTGTACGGCGGCTTGATGGCAGTTTCGTTCGTTTTGCTTGGGGTTACAGCACCTAAGCCGCCGCAAGCAGTTTCATCGGGGCTGCTGGCCTCAACTGAATGGCCAGAATTTAGGGTAAGCGCACCTTTGCGCTGAAGGTAGCTGGGTATGCATTTCACTTTTTTGGCAGCATTACAAGAAATTTTACCAGGACTTACGGCCGGTTGGGGCCAGAAACGTAGTTTTTTAAGAAAAATACTTGGTTCTACTCGTTTACTGCAATTAAAAACCCCGGTTTATAGGCGTCGGAGTGCGATCGCGCACTGTAGGAAAAAATTGTGGGTTTAGTAAGGACAAATACACTCTGAAACCGAGTTTCACCAGCGTCCGGTGTCTAGGGTTATATTTACTTCGTAAATCCTACGGATTTGTGAGTT
Organism: Microcoleus sp. K1-B1; assembly: GCF_036704705.1. Lineage (NCBI taxonomy): Bacteria > Bacillati > Cyanobacteriota > Cyanophyceae > Oscillatoriales > Microcoleaceae > Microcoleus > Microcoleus sp. K1-B1. The sequence goes on from NZ_JAUBSH010000016.1 coordinate 86,663, forward strand.
GCCTGCCGATAAATAAGGAAGTTAAGTTCTCAGGACTTACACACAGAAATTAAAGAAATCGGGTTGTTTAAACAGATATCCTTCGTGCTTCACCTCGGATTTTGGTAAAAGAAACCCGCTTTCTGCGTCCTGAATTACTTCTCTTTTTTACTGGTAAAAGTCGCGATGTTTAATTTTTTCGTCTTAAGCTTTCTATTGTCGATCCCTGCCTTCTTTCTGGGTATTGTTAATCCGAAATGGGTGGGTGCACCAACCCGCAAACGATCGGCCACGATGTACGGCGGGTTGATGGCGGCTTCGTTTGTACTTGTTGGCGTCACCGCACCCCCTCCGTCTCAGGAAGTTTCGGTGGCGCTTCCGGCCCCAAGCGATCGGCTAGAATCATCTCAAACCGCTAAGCCGTCACTGCTTTCGGCAGTGCCGACACCCAAGCCGAAGACTGTGAAAACGCCTACACCAACACCGAAACCTGCAATTTCTCCTGCCACACCTGCACTTGCCAAACCAGATCCCGATCGCAAATTGCCATCTGCAGTCAAATCTGTTGAGCGAACCGCAGAGATTGCTCTTGATGCACAGCCGCCAAAGGAAGACACCAAGAAAGTTATTGACGAGTCTTCTAAACCGAAGGTTAAAAGTGCCGATTTTCCGAGTTGCGTTAACTCGGATTGCAACTGTTCTGACTTTGCTACTCAAGCCGAAGCGCAGCGAGTTTTAGAGGCATATCCGGGTGATCCTTTTAAGCTTGATCGAGATCAAGACTCGATCGCTTGCGAAACGCTGGGTTAGATTTGATCTGCCAACAGCCTCGGTTAATGATGAAGGCTTTTTTCGGTGATTGTACGAATTGAAGAACGCAAATCGATCGGCTAAAATTTTGTAATTGTTGAGCTTGCGGTGCGGGTGCAGCTATGACTTACAGCTTGAGAATTGTCGATTTGCCAACGAGTGAACGGCCACGGGAACGGCTGATGGCGGGCGGCCCGAAAAGTTTGGCGACTGCAGAATTGATTGCGATTCTCCTGGGTACTGGTCAGGGACCGGGCAAACTTTCCGCCGTCGGGCTCGGACAGTATATTTTAAATCAGTTGAGTTTGCACCACCGCGATCCTCTGGCTGTGCTACGCACTATTAGCGTTCAGGAGTTGACGCAGATTCACGGGATTGGCCCTGCTAAGGCGACTTCTATTTTGGCTGCGGTGGAGTTGGGGAAGCGGGTATTTCAGTCGCGGCCGCCGGAAATGGCTGTGGTTGACTCTCCCCAAGCGGCGGCGGATGCCCTGAGTCAGGACTTGATGTGGCAGTCTCAGGAACGTTTTGCTGTGGTGTTGCTGGATGTGAAAAATCGGCTGCTGGGTACTCAGGTAATTACGATCGGCACAGCAACGGAAACTTTGGCTCACCCACGGGATATTTTTCGCGAGGTGATCCGCCAGGGGGCGACGCGGGCGATTATCTCGCACAATCACCCATCGGGGATTGTGGAACCCAGCCCGGAGGATATTGCTTTGACGCGACAGTTGCTGGCGGGAGCGCAGTTTTTGTCTATTCCGCTACTGGATCACTTAATTTTGGGGAATGGCGATTTTCGGAGCTTGCGACAGACGACGACCCTTTGGGAAGAGTATCCCCAGGGCGATTGAACTCTTATACTTAACTAATTTCATTGCTATCATTAGTTATTTGTATCTTTGGGCTCTCCGACGGCTGAATCAGCTCTGACCGCAGGCAAATTTTCAGGCTGGAGTTCCCCGCTAGAGCCTGTTTTGGCTGAATGTCGCTGCTGATACTTCGTTTCGATCACAACTCGGTTAATCTAGTATAGGTAGGCTGAAGAGGTCGCTAATCCGATTTTTTTTGAGCATACTAAACGTATACTAAACCAGCACCTAAATACCCATTTATTAAGAAATTATTAAATGGGATGTAAAATACACGGTGTGGTGATAGGAGGAGAACTGTGTTTCTGAGACTTGCAGAACAACACCGTAAATTCGTTCAAGATTTGGTAATGAACCTTCAAGCTTTAGCGATCGTGCTAGAGCATCGGGGTTATCTGGCATCCTGCTACACTTGCGGGGGTCAGATGAACAGTGCCTCATTTATGGTCAGTTTGACGGACAACCATCTGATTCGATTCTTAGTGTCAGATTACGGTATCACTTGGACTGAGATGCGGGACGACCGCGAACTCATGAAACTAGAAGGTGCAGAAGCGATTAATCAGTTACAAGAACTGGCAAATCTCGTAAAGTATCAAATCCAACCTTCGGAAGCTACTTTAGCGACGGCGCAGTGAGTGTAGCGATTGCAGGGTTCCGAGGAAGGCGACGCAAGAAAGTCAGTGCTTGTCTGCTAAAACCGAATCCCCAGCGAGTTAGTTGAGAGGGTTCATTTAGGTGCACAGCGATGGCAGCTCAACAGACAAGGGTGCTATCAGGGTGCCTTCAGACGGTTTAGCGCTCAGTCGAGCTCTCAGTCGATCGAAGTGAGCCTGGGCAGACGGCAGACTTTATGCCAGAAGTCTCAAACTTGGAACCTCTAGTTTTTTTTCAGCAGTTGATTCTCCCTTGAGATCGATTAGCAAAATTTAGAAGTGTGACGGCTCGTCGGCTGCGATGTTAATTTCTCACTTGGCCATTCAAAAGTCAAGGAATTGAAATTAACTTTGAGCAGGCAGGTAAAATTTAACATCCAGAGTGAGGATGAGGCTGTGAAGATTGGGCAAAAGGCAGCCCACGGGGTGTGATGTGCGGGCTAATGGCGTTTATTTTTGCTCTTAGATTTAGCCTATCAGGCTAAGAATTAACTTGAAGCAGCATCACTGCTGTAAAACATCTCACAGCCGGCCCAAGCCGGCTAAGTTTTGCCTATATCCAGGCTTCGGCGCAATGTTTGACCATCATGTTAGATCGATTCCGGTTGCACTCCTTATGATGGTTGACTGTTGACTGTGGACTGTGAACCCAAAAACTGAAAATTTTGCTTCTATTGGGTTGCAGATTGAAGGAAACTTTACGCCAGACGATCAAGCACGAATTTGATATTAAACAGCTCTTTGAAGTCGCGATCGCACTTGCTACACTAATATTTTATAATATTTTAATGATTAGTCAGAAAATATTTATCGCCCAGTTTGGAGTCAGTATCAAATGGTAAATTTAAGCGAACTTCTAGAACCCATCGCCAGTCAATTTCGCAGTCTGGGAATTCCCGAACCAATTACCCATTGGGGACACCCTGTAATGATGGGGATCGTGGTAGTGGCAATGGGCAGTTTTGTCGGGTATACGGGATGGCAAGGACGTTTGGCCACCGATAAAGATATCGCACTAAAAAGTCGCTCGGATCACCGCAAGCTTGCACCGTGGATGTTTCTGTTTCTAGCTTTGGGCTATACAGGAGGCTTGCTGTCGCTGGTGATGCAGCACCAGCCTGTCATGGAAAGCCCGCATTTTTGGACGGGTTCGGCAGTGCTGGTTTTACTGGCTATTGGCAGCTTGATTTCGCTAACGGGTTTTGGGGGCAATAAGCTGGCACTGCGCGCGGTTCACGCTTATTTAGGCACGACGGCCCTTGCACTTATGGTGCTGCACGCGGCTTTCGGTTTAAAATTGGGGCTGTCTATTTAGAAAAGGAAGAGAAAGGGGAATGGGAAGGGAAAGAATATAAGGAAAGAATTTTTGCCATAACTTACGCACGGGTAGCCAGAAACCGGGTTTTTTACCCAAGTTCACGGCGTTTAGCCCTTTACCCCGGCTGAAAAACCCGGTTTCTTTGGTAAGGAGTGCATAAGTCCCGCATAGGTTTCCCTGAAATATTCCCTCTCTAAATTGCTAATTAATGAATCAAGCAACGGGTGTCATCTTCTGTCTTGCCTACATTTTGGGATTGATTTCTACAGCGGTTTCTTGGGGTAGATACGCGATACTTGCTTTGGGAATAGCGGTAGCGATCGCCCTGCCGAAATTGTTGCGAAAATATACTAAAAATTCTGTCAGAGTCACCAAGAAAAGACGCAGCCGACAAAAAGAAAATGCTCTTGAAGAACCCTTAGATGCGAGGGAAGAGTTGAGTTTGTTGGAGATGCTGCCGCGAGCGAAATGGGTGTGGGCGGTGGCGGGTTTGCTGGCATTTCTAGCTAGTGTTTATTTTGCAGTTCGATCGCCCCAACCGGCAATAGATGACATCAGCAAACTGATTCCGGCGGTTGGAAACACTCAAGAAGTGGCAGTGACAGTTCGCGGTAGAGTTGTCAGTACGCCTCGACTGACTCGATCGGGTCGATCGCAATTTTGGCTAGAAACAGATTTAGTTAGCGAAATCAACGGCAGCGAGGGAGGAGCAGTCGTAAACCGCCCAGTATCCGGCAAACTCTACGTTACAGTTCCCCTGCTGCAAGCAACGGGTTTGTACGCCGACAATACGATCGCAGTTGTGGGTTCCTTGTACAAACCGCAGCCACCGTCGAATCCGGGGGCTTTTGATTTTAAAACATATTTAGCCAGAGAAGGAGCTTTTGTAGGGCTAAAAGGTCGTCAAATTGACTGGAAGAGAGAAAAGGCGATCGCGGATGTAAATCGAGTTAACAGCCAAACGGCTGCTTTCTTGGAACCAAGCGGGATGCAGCCATCGAAAATTCAAGCGATGCGGCAGCGGATCGTGCGATCGCAACTATCACAGTTAAATGTTCCCGAAGGGCCCTTGATCAGTGCGATCGCCCTCGGCAAACAAGCAGTAGATTTACCTTACAACATCCGCGACTATTTTGTGCAGGCTGGATTAGCCCACGCGATCGCAGCTTCCGGCACTCAAGTTTCGATGGTTTTGGCTTTAGTTCTAGCTTTAACCAGGCGTTTTTCCAAACAATTACAATTTAGCTTTGGCGTCGGTGCTTTATTTTTGCTCGTGGGGCTAACTGGCTTTGAACCATCAGTATGCCGCGCCGCTTTGATGGGATTTGGAACACTATTTGCTTTGGTTCTCAACCGCGCAGTTAAGCCACTGGGATTGCTGTTAATTGCTGCTACTATTTTACTGCTGGTTAACCCTTTGTGGGTTTGGGATTTAGGTTTCCAACTGAGTTTTTTGGCGACTTTGGGGTTAATCGTGACAACGCCGCCACTGATGGCAAAGTTGGATTGGATGCCACCAGCGATCGCTTCGATTGTTGTGGTTCCGATCGCCGCTTCAGTTTGGGTGCTGCCACTGCTACTTTACGTTTTTAGCGTGGTATCACCTTACAGCATTTTAGTCAATATTATTGCGGCTCCTTTGCTGTGGATTTTGAGTATTGGGGGGATGATTAGCGCTTTAGCTGGATTGATTTTTCCGCCGGCTGGCAGTGTTTTAGCGCAACTGCTGGACTATCCGGCAAAAGGGCTAATTGCGATCGCCCAATATTTCTCGCAATTACCTGGTAATTCGGTAGCTGTCGGTCAAGTATCGGTGTTTCAGCTAATCGCGCTTTACAGTTTAATTTGCTGGGTTTGGATTGGGGGAAGAAGGAAGAAGGAAGAAGGAAGAAGGAAGAAGGAAGAGGGAAGAAGGAAGAAGGGAGAAGGAAGCAAGAAGAATGGTAAAAGTAGAGTGGTTTCGCTGCCTAGTTTTTCATCTGCTTGGATTTTACCGCTGGCGCTGCTGGCGGGAATAAGTATCATAGTTTTGCCAGCTTGGCACGTTCAATCATCTTTATTTCAAGTTACTTTGCTGGCGACATCTGGTGAACCAGTGTTAGTAATTCAAGATAGGGGAAAAGTGGCGTTAATTAATAGCGGTGATGAAAATACCGTAAGGTTTACAGTGTTGCCTTTTTTGCAGCAGCAAGGAGTTAATTCTGTAAATTTTGCGATCGCCACTCACGGTCATTTAGGTGTGAGCAGTGGTTGGGGAAAATTACTAGAACGCTTGCCAATTAAAACATTTTATGATAACCCTGCTCCGAAACCAATTCACCGTGGCAGCAATCAGGAATTTATTACGGCTGTGCAATCTCGCCAAGGCGTTTACTTTCCTTTAGAAACTAACAGTACAGTTGATCTGGGTGCGACGCGGTTGCAGTTCGTGAATGCGGAGATTCCGGTGGTAGAATTCTTGGTGGGAAATCGAACTTGGTTGCTCGTCGGTGAAATGACACCGGAAGTGCAAAAAAAATTGGCAGCAACGGGAACCTTGAAGCCGGCTCAAGTGCTGTGGTGGTCAGGAAAAGCCCTGACGGCTGAGTTATTGGGCGCAGTGGGGCCGCAAGTGGCGATCGCCTCTGCTAACGAAATCGACCCAGAAACCGCAGCCCAACTGCGCCAAAGCAAAACCCAGATATTCTGGACAGGGCGCGACGGAGCCCTCCAGTGGACGCCAGCAGGGGGATTTAAGACCACTTTGGAATCTGAAGAAAATCAAACTTCTTTTTTATAAAGATTTACAATCTGGCGCACTGTGCGGTAAAATACTTTTAGCTCACATCTCAAATCAATTGGAGAGGTGGCAGAGCGGTTGAATGCGGTAGACTCGAAATCTACTTTAGGGGTAACTCTAACGTGGGTTCAAATCCCACCCTCTCCGTACATTTCTTACTCCACAAGGCTTTGAGGCTATCCGCTTTTTTAGCCATCTGTGCAATCTATCGGCAGTGGTATACAAAAGTGGTATAAACACCACTCTTGTATACCACTTTTGCTTTCACTCCACCCCTTCTGTGGGCGATCGGTCAAGACAAAAGTATTTCTAAAATTGCCTCGAAATCTATTTTAAAGGTAACTCTAACGTGGGTTCAAATCCCACCCTCTCCGTACATCTCAGCGTCCAGCGCCCACCTTATTAACGTAGGGTGCGCGACTTGATTATATTATGAAATTTAACTCCACAATCTGAGTAGCATGATAGCTGCTTTCATTTCGGTAAGGTAGAGGCTGAAAATCTCCAGGGAACTCTTAACTCAAAACCGGGCACAAAAAAAGGAAAGAGAGTTGGTAAAGCAGGCGGTTGCAAACCGCTGTCTCAATCATGAATAAGGTGTGGGCGGAGGATGGGGGAATTAGTCTAGATTCTTTGTTCTCCTAGTCCATAATTGCTAGTTCCTAGCACGAAAACCCCTAGCCTGTTACTCGTTCCCCGTGCCCAGTGTCCTGTTTCTTCTAATAACATGGCCTGTAATTGCGAGGCGGCACTAATTGCCCTCAAGCCCTACTACGAAAGGATCACACCGGAATAGAAATCACAAACTCCGAGCCCTGCCCCAGGGAAGAATTCACCACTAATGTACCTCCATGTTTTTCCACAACAATTTGGTGGGCTATAGACAATCCTAATCCAGTTCCTTGACCCACAGACTTGGTTGTAAATAAGTGGTTAAAGATGTTTTCCTTGACTTCTGCCGACATCCCCACTCCATTATCCTTAATCCGAATCAAAACCTGATCGTTGGATTCGCTCAGAACAGTTTGAACCGTAATTTGATTAGGTAAAGCTTTGATTTCACTAAAAGTCCGCCCCTTATTTGACTCCTCCAGAGCGTCAATGGCATTAGCCAGCACATTCATAAATACCTGATTTAACTGTCCGGGAAAGCATTTTACGAGGGGCAAGTTACCGTACTCTTTCACAATTTCAATGGCAGGGCGGAACTCGCTGGCTTTTAAACGGTGCTTGAGAATTAGCAGAGTGCTTTCAAGTCCGTCGTGAATATTGAAAGAAACTGGTCGATCGCTATCTGCCCTGGAAAACGTTCTCAAACTCGTACTGATATTGCGGATGCGCTCTACTCCTTCCTGCATCGAGCCAATCAATTTGGGCAAATCTTCTCGCAAATACTCCAAGTCTATATCTTCAATTTCTGCTTCAATTTCTCCTCCCGGATGGGGAAATTTTTCTTGATACAAATCAATCAAATTGAATAAATCCCCCACGTATTCTTGAGCTGGTTGCAAGTTGCCGGCGATAAAACCTACGGGATTGTTAATTTCGTGGGCTACACCTGCGACTAAATTTCCCAAAGCAGACATTTTTTCACCCTGTACCAATTGCAACTGCATCTGTTTGAGATCGTGGAGAGATTGCTCTAATTTTTGGGCATATTCCTGGGATTGTTGATACAGTCGGGCGTTTTGTAAGGAAATTGCTGCTTGCGAGCACAGGATATTGAGGATAGCGACCCGATCGCGCGTAAACGCCCCCGTTGTGAGATTATTCTCTAAATACAGAATCCCCATTACTTTGCGTTGATGGAGAATCGGAGTGCATAAAACGCTCTTGGGTTGGTGCTCAATCATGTAAGGATCGCCAGCCCAAGTGGTTTGAGTGCTGGCATGATCGAATACCAGGATTTCTTTTGTACGTTTGACGTAGTTAATGATGTTCAGAGGAATTGCTTTGCTTTCTTCAACTAAAAGCGATTCCAAGTCACAATCTTGGCGATTTGTACAGTGTACGGCAACTCTCCACTTTCCACCTTCCTCCAAAATTAATGCTCCGGTTTGTGCTCCGGCATTTTGCACTACTACTTGCATCAATGTAGTTAGCAATTGCTCTAGTTCTATTTCACTGGAAAGAGCTTGAAAAGCTTTGATCACTGTCGGCAAATCTACTAACTCCAAACTGCTGGTGCTACCGATAATTGTTCTATTGGTGTTAGATAGGGATGATTCACTGCTGGATGTGTGAGTTGTTTCGGTCGGATTCTGGCGAGTTCGCTCCTGTTGCAGGATCACAGCAAGCAATTCGGGGTAGCGCTGTTCTAGATGGTCAATCTTTGCTTTTGCTCCCCACTTTGCGTAAGCATAGTAAGCATCAATTAAATAGGGTTTTGCCAGTTTTTCTTTGCCCCATTCTAAGTAGAATTTGGCAGCGAGTTCGTGAGCAACTGCTTCTTCGTTGATGTATTCGTTTTCTTGGGCGAGTGCGATCGCCTTGTCGTACATCTCGACCGCTTCTATTTTTTGCTTTAAAACCCGATGCCGTTCTGCCTCTACTAGATAGAATTTATGCAGATGATTCATGGGGGCATGATGCGCCAATTTCTGCATTTTTTCTTGATTAGCTTGTACTCTGTCGAGAAGTTTCTGTTGTTCAGACTGTGGAGTGTCAGAATACACCGCCAACCGCACCAAAGAATCGTAGAAATGGAAAACAGGAATAACTGGCATTCCTATTACTGCATTTAAATACTTCTCTGCTAGAGCGATATTCTCTATCGCTTCTGAGTATTTTTCAAACCAGTAACAAAGGAAAAACTTGTGTAAATATATGTAGGCAAATCCCACTTGGTCATTTGTTTGCTGGTAAACTGCCAACTTGATATGCTCATCGTAGGCTTCACCCTTGAGAATGCAGGAATTTTTACTTTTTCCCAGCATATTCAAGATAGTCTGCCAATAAATTTCTATATAATTAAGCGGTTTTTTTTGCTTGATTTTATCAATAGCATCTCTGTTTCTTGCTATCTCTATTTCAAGGACAGTTAGTTCTTTGCCACTATAGTAAGCCGAACAGGAATACTGTAATAAATTATAGGCTGCATATTCCATATCTCCTGTCTCCATTCCGCTAGAATAAGCTGACACCAAAGGCTCTAATGTTTCTTTGAGATGCTCTTTGCAAGGTCGGATCAAGAAATTTACTACAAAGGCTGTCTTGGCTTTAATTTCTTGAGAATTTAACTTTGAAACTAGATTTAAAGCCAATTGACCGAACTGATAACCTGAATCAATATCTCCCACAACTCCACAAAGCAGAAAACCATAATTGGCGTAAGCAAAGGGAGAAACCGAAGCATTCCCATATTGGACGGATAATTGTACTTGTTTGCATACAGTCAAAGGCAACAGTGCAGGAGCAGCAAGGTATGCAGTAGCAAAGATACTTGATAAAAGTCTTATGGCTGCTAGTTTATAGGGCTCCCTCATTTCAGGCAGATCAATCAAATCTTCAATTCGCTTCTCGTTAAAAATTGCCGCAGTTTCGCCTAATGCCTGCCCAATATCAGACGGATTTGGCTCCGAGGGAAACTCTACCCCCAACAGTTTTAAAACTTGTAGTCCCGTATTCAGCGCTTCCTGTAACTTATTTTGCGCCATACAAGCTTGCATCTGGACTTCATATACTTTCACTTTGTCCAGTAGCATTTTGGCAGAGCTTTCCACGACTGATGCCAATTCTTCCATCCCGTCAAAGTCACCGCACAGATATGCTGCTTCTGCTGCTTCGGTATGCAGCCCTAATGTTAGTTCGTATTGATTCTCCCAACTATTTGCTATCAGTAATTTGTTCCCAATATTGAAATATTCAACCGCAGCAGCATAAGCGGTAGCAGCTTTGGCTTTCTTTCCTGCAACCAAATTCAATTGTGCTAATTGCTCTTGTTCTGCTTCCTGAGTAATTAGCTCAACTCCCACATTCAAGTGGTTGACAATATCAAAAATTCTTTCTTCTCGCTCGGCTTCTGGTGTATTCTTTAATAACAGTTGACCGATTTTTAAATGAGTAGAACGCTTTTGGTCTTCAGGAATGAGGGAATAGGCAGCTTGTTGGACGCGATCGTGTAAAAAATTATATTTGGGTAATTGATCCTGTGTAATTAGTAATTGGTCAGATTTCTTGACCTTAGCGATTACCGATTCGCTATTTCCCTCTGCTTGATAAAACTTATAAACTTCGCTAATGGGTAAAATTAGCCCGTCTTGTAGTCCCTTCCATAAAGCCGATGCGGTTTCTTCTGGCGAATTTTCATCAACAATTGCTAACGTCGCCAAATCGAACTGATTGCCAATACAAGCAGCTAACTTTAAAACTTCCTGTGTCTGGGCTGGCAACTTTCGCAACTGAAGTGCCATAAATTCTACAACATCATCGGTTAGTGCCAAGGTTCGCACTCGGGCAATATCGCACTGCCAATAACGAAGCTCAACATCAAATTCAATTAGCCCATCTTCATGCAAAGATTTGAGGAATTGTGTGCTGAAAAATGGATTGCCTTGGGTTTTCTGATAAACGAGTTCTGTCAAAGGCTGAGCCAACGCTGTAGAAGAAGCTAGAGTATCGGCAACTAAACAATTTACGTCGGCTCTATCAAGTGGTGGTAAGGTAATAGTATTCACCTTTGCTTCAGTTTTTTGAATCTCTGCTAAGGTCAGCATCAATGGATGTGCTGGAAAAACTTCGTTATCCCTATAAGCTCCAATTAAAAAGAGATAGCGGTTATCCACGTCGCTCATCAGCAGTTGAATTAATTTTAACGATGCTGAGTCTGCCCATTGCAAATCGTCCAAGAAAATCACTAAAGGATGGTCTTTTGTTGTGAAGACTTGAATGAATTTTTCAAATAACAAATTGAAGCGATTTTGACCAGCACTTCCAGAAAGTTCGGGGACGGGCGCTTGCTGTCCGATAATACGTTCTAGTTCAGGAATGACTTCAACGATTACCTGAGCATTCTCGCCCAAAGCAGCCAAAATATCCAACTTCCATTGTTCTACTTTAGCATCGGTTTCCGATAGCAGTTGTCCCATTAAACCGCGAAAAGCTTGGACAAATACTGTAAAGGGAAGGGTGCGTTGAAATTGGTCAAATTTGCCTTTAATAAAGTAGCCTCGCTGTCTCACAATTGGTTTGTGAACTTCGTTGACTACAGCGGTTTTGCCAATACCAGAAAAACCAGAAACGAGCATCATTTCAGTGCTGCCTGCACTCACGCGATCGAAGGCTGCCACTAGGGAGGATACTTCGCTTTCTCTACCGTATAATTTTTCTGGGATGAGGAAGCGATCGCATAAATCTCGTTGTCCTAATTTAAAGGATGCAATCTCTCCCTTTTCTCTCCACTGTTGCCAACAAGTTTCTAAGTCGTACTTGAGTCCGCTGGCACTCTGATAGCGGTCTTCTGCATTCTTCGCCATCAGTTTACCAACTATCTCAGACAGTACCGGAGGAACTGCTGGGTTGAGTTCATGGACGGGAATAGGTTGCTTTGCCAGGTGGCAGTGTACCCAATCCATTGGATCGTCTGTTTGGAAGGGTAACTTTCCTGTTAGTAATTCGTAGAATGTGACTCCCAGAGAGTAGAAATCTGTGCGGTAATCAATGCCTCGGTTCATTCGCCCAGTTTGTTCGGGAGATATGTAAGGTAAGGTGCCTTCGAGGACGTTGGGATTTTGAATTTCTTGGGTTTCGCGCGGCAGCAGGGAAGCGATGCTCAAATCAATCAGCTTGACTTCTTTACTGGTGGGGTTAATTAGAATATTGGCGGGCTTGAGGTCTTTATGGATGACGTGGTGGCGATGAAGTCCGTCAAGGGCGTTGGCAATTTGAATCGCCATAGGAAGAAACTCGTTAACGGGCAAGCCTTCTAGGGGTTCGTTGCTCTCGGATGCTAGACTAGCAAGGTAGCTACATAAGGAAATCCCGCCAAAGTCTTCCATCACCAGAGCATAGCGGTTATGATAGCTTTCCAGGCTGTATGCCTTGACAGTGCCGGGGATATTTAAGTTTTTAGCAATTACGTATTGGTTGCGGAAGTGAACCAGTTCGTTGAAGCTGGGAAAGTCATTTCGCAGTAATTTGATCGCGACGGGTTGCTGATCTGAAGAGCGAATACCACGATAAACTAGAGTTCGATTGCCTGCGTATATTTGCTCGTTTATGTGATATCCTAGAAAAAAATTTGTGATGTTAGTCATATCTACGTATTCCTACTGCTTCTGTCAAGTCTGAAGCTTCTGAGAGTTACTATCTACTATTTTCGCTCGCTCTGCTTTAGTATTGAGTGAATTACATTTTTCTTAATATATTCGGGAGAGAGAGTTATGAAAGCAAGAGTTTAAAACAATACTTGAATTGTTTATGTAAGAGCTGTTTATAGTTGAGTTAATACTAAGTAGAAGATGAAGAAGGCTAAAGCTGATTGAACGCCAGCCGTTGATAGAAGAATTTAAGAGGCTAATCAGGTACTTAAGAGTATTTTTAAAACCGATGCTTGTATGTAATCGCCTATTAAATCTTAATGTCTAGTTTAGGTGAGAATTTAATGTCATTAGTACAATTCGGAGCGGCATTTAAAGCGGGAAGCAGAGTAAATTGAGTTTGTATGTCAGATTAGGGATAAATTGGGATTCATGGCATCGCCAGCCGAATTATTTGTCCAGATGCCACAACAAGCTGCCCCACTCTAATAAGTGAATCAGGCATTAAATGCCAAAATTCATAAGCCGACTATGGAACTAGCCCAAGTCAATTATATTTTGCCACTCACATCCTTACAATTACCAATTACCCCTTTAATTTTTTCACTTCCAATACCTGCGCCAGTGAAACAAATTCTCCCATAAATTCCGCGAAAAAGTATTTCTGCCCAAGCGCTGCGACTCCCAAACAGCAGCAGTTTGACCGTTAATTTCCGAAAAACTCGACCAAATATAAGGAAGTTGGGCGATCGCCTCAACCTTCATCCCGTGACGCACAGCCAAGGCGATCGCGTGAATCAACTCAGCAGCTTGCGGCCCCACAATACTCGCTCCCAAAATCTCCCCGTTGCGACGCCCGACAATCTTACAAAAACCAGTTGTATCGCCGGACATTTGAGCTCTTTCAACATTCTTGAAATATTCGCGACAAACAATCAGATCGTCTCCAAAACGTCGCCTTGCTTGCGCTTCAGTCAAGCCAACCCTCGCCAATTGCGGATCAGAAAAAATCGCCCAAGGAATCCCGCGATAATCTATTTGAAACAGCGGCAAAAACAAAGAATTTTTCACAGCAACTGCAGCTTCGTAATTAGCGATGTGAGGGAACGGATAACCCCCAGCAACATCGCCGATCGCGTAAATGCGGTGATTAGTTGTTTGCAGCTTTTCATTTAAAATCACCCCGCGATCGCTGAATTTAACCTTAGCCGCTTCGAGATTTAACGAGGAAAAATTTTGTCCTCTACCGGCGGCCAGAAAAATCTCCTCAGCTTCGATCGCCCTTGGCCCAGCTTGAATCCACTTTTTACCCTCAATCACCCTAGCTTGAGTCACCTCAGTTGCAGTCAGAATCCGCACTCCTTCAGCTTCCATTCCAGCTTGCACCAAACCAGCAGCCTCCCGGTCTTCTTTAGCCAAAATGTGCGAACTTTTCACCACCAAAGTGACAGCAACCCCCAACCGGGCAAAAGTCTGAGCCACTTCGACACCGCTGGGATCGGCACCGATTACAGCCAAACTTTTAGGCAACTGGGGAAGTTTTGCTAATTCCCCAACAGTTTCCGAAGTAAAAAAGCCAGCAGACGAAAGTCCTTCAATATTGGGAATCGCCGGCAGAGTTGGACAAGCTAGCAAATAACAGAGCGATCGCAATTTTCGCCCGCCGACAACAAAAGCCAAATCCGGTTTCGCAACAAACTCGCCGTTGCCAAAAATAACATCGACCCCGCGAGCAGCCAAAAGGCCGAGAGAATCAATTTCTGACAAATTAGAAACAACATCATCTGCCCACTTGAGAACGCCCTCAAATCGCAATTTGAGCGGCATGGAGGAATTCGCGACTTCCCAACGAACCCCCAACTGCTGGCGGCTGATCTGCTGGGCAAAACGAGCAGCCTCCCTCAAAGTTTGGCTGTATCTCAAACCAAGGTCGATCGACTCTTTCCCCCCAGTCGGCAAATCTTGGGAATTACTTAGCGGTTCCACCAAAGCAACGCGGGCCGGGAAATTAGTTGCAGTCAAAGCAGCATAACGTCCGGCCGGAGTTCCACCAATAATCACTAAATCATAGTCAAGCATAAATAAAGAAGTCAATCGATTGCGCGATTTTAGATTTTAGATTTTAGATTAAAGAATTGAAGCATTGACCACGGATAAATACGTTCGGCAAGTTTCATCGGATACAGGTTTTTTATTTCTGGGTCCTGAGTCTGCTTTCGGAATGAATTCGGGGGCTTGTATCCTGGATGCTTGATTGTCAGTAGTCATTAGTCATTAGTTAGTAGTTTAGGACGATCGGCGCGCGGGGTCATAAACCCGGTTTCTTCCTACAGACTTCACTGCAAAACCCAAGGTTTATCATAGAAACCGGATTTCTTGGGGATGTCCCCTCAAACGACCAATAAAATCCTTTGTCAACTTTTATTGGTTGTCAACAGTCAACAGTCAACCGTCAACCGTCAACCGTCAACCGTCAACCGTCAACCGTCAACCGTCAACCGTCAACTAACGAATAACTTCGGAAAGTCCAGCAATCAGCCGCAGATTGTCCGCCCTTGAGCGCACAGCCACCCGAAAAAACCGATCGCCCAACTCAGGAAAACTCAAACAATCCCGAATCAAAATCCGGTGTCGTTCCAACAGACTTTTTTGAATCGAAGAAACCGACATCGACGACTCAACCAACAAGAAATTAGCCGCCCCGGCAATTGGCTGCAAACCCGGTAAATTAGCCAAACCCTCAAATAGCTCTCGGCGAGCAACAGGCAGCCAATCCCAGGTTTGCTGCTCAAAAGCAGCATCTCGTACCACAGCAGCAGCAGCAGCAGCAGCCAAAGCATTTACAGGCCAAGGATCGCGCAGCAACTGCCAGCGGCGGAGGATATCGGGATGGGCGATCGCACAGCCCAACCGCAGTCCCGGCAGAGAATAGAATTTAGTGAGCGATCGTAAAATCACCAAATTCGGAAACTCCTCAACAGCATCGATCAAAGTTTCCTGCTCAGAAGGCGGTAGAAAGTCCATAAAGGCCTCATCCACCACCACCATACCTAACTGCTTCACATAAGGCAAAATCGCCTCCCTAGCAAACAGCAAACCCGTAGGATTGTGCGGGTTGTTCAGGAGCAAACCTCGTCGAGAGGGGGCATCGAGAGCAAGAGGAACTGGGATACGAAAAGAAGGGGAGACAAGGGAACGGTTAGAAACCGACAAATCATCCGTTACTAACCGGCTGGAAGCCTCCGCGTCCAACGATTTTTCCAACTGAGAAGTTGCACCATTCTCGATTACTTGTTTAGGAACAGGCATCTTGACTGTTCCACAAGAAAATTCATCTCTTGTGGAATGGGCATCTTGCTCGTTCTTGACAATGGTGCAAGATTTAAGATCCAAAGGGCATTTCAGCACCTGCGCGCCGAAAGCCGAAAGAGCCCGCGAGTAATCGCCAAAAGCCGGAGTCACCAAATAAGTCGCCTCCAGCTTCGACAAATCCCAAGCCGCCCAAGTCAACAATTCCGCCGAACCATTCCCTGGCAAAATCCAATCCCGGTCAACATTCAAAGCCTCCCCCAAAGCAGTCCTGAGCTCCCCATAATCCGGGTCTGGGTAAGCCGTCAGACTGCTCAAGTGTGCTTGAATTGCAGCCAGGGCCGACTCAGGAGGGCCCAAAGGACTGATACTCGCAGAAAAATCAAGAATAGCAGAGGCAGGGCAGCCGGCCAGTGCGGCTGCCCAAGCTAAATTCCCACCGTGTAAAGGTCTAATCAAGACTCAGTTCGCCAGCTATTCTGCGTTTTTCGGCGGTGCAACTCTGTCCTTAAACAACTTCCCTGCGGAAAATGCAGGAACTCTGGTTGCCGGGATTTCCATCTTGTCGCCTGTTTTGGGATTGCGACCCTCGCGGGCCTTGCGTTCCCGCGACTCAAACGAGCCAAAACCGACCAGCGTCACCTTGTCGCCATCGGAGACAGCTTCCATGATTGCTTCGAGGGCGGCACTCAAAACAGCATCTGCCTGTTTTTTCGTCACGCTAGCCTTTTCCGCGACTGCATCAACCAATTCACCTTTGTTCATTGCGAACTCCTTCTCGATTTGCAAAATTACGTTAAACAGAGTTAGTTCAACTATTAGCCGTGAGTTATCAACTCGATTGAGGTGTGGATTGGGAGGTTTGGGTGGTTCCCGATTGCTCCCGTCCGCTTCCCCGAATCACAACTCCTGCTGAATACCAATTACCCTAGGATAATTGGTCAGAAAAGGAATTTTTGTTTCTAACTGCTGAAAACCCCACAGCATCTAATTTTCACTGCATTATTCTAAAGTCTTGCCGACCGTTATGGATCGGTGGAACCTTTAATTTATATGGAACTTGCTAATTTTTGTAATTAATCCCAAAATTTAGGTAAAAAAATACCACCTTGGAGAGAAGATTTCTCGCCTCGGTGGATTTGAAAGCCTAAAAAAAAGAGAAATAGAAGGAATAAAATGTAATTTGTCAAGGGCTAAAGGAAAAGTTTTTTCCTTTAGCCCTTGTTTCTTTCCCCTCTTTCTTTTCCCCGTGGGGCAGGGCTGTTTCATTCTCCCCAAACCCGCCAGGGGTTGAAACCCCTGGCTAATAGCTGAAGTCGTCTGAAGACGACTGAAAGAGTGATTGATAGTCCTTTTGCATAGGACTAATGAGTTCTTTAGTCCTCTTTTAGAGGACTTTAGCTTTGAGGCAGGGGTTTCAACCCCTGTCGGACTGTCGGACTCAGGGGAAAGAGCGTGGAAGGTTGAGAGCAATGCCTTCTTCCACCGCCAGGGACTGAAGTCCCTGTCTCATAGCTGAAGTCGGTTAAAACCGACTCAAATACTAATTTTTAGTCCAATGGCACTGAAAAAGTGAGCAAAAAAAAATCTGTAAGGCAAGCTCTGCATAGATAATTGCCTTACAAACCAAAAT